>JAABTU010000465.1 GCA_011389715.1 Desulfotignum sp. | reverse complement strand
CTGATATCATATTTGTCAAATCCCCTGACCGAATTGATCCCCCCCAGGTAAAACCGTTCCCAGTCCAAATCGATATCACCGTTGGTCCGGTCATCCAGGTATCCACCTTCCACATGGAAAGCACCGGTAAATTTCCAGAACAGCGGCTTCCAGAACCCAGCTTCCGCAATGTACCTTGTGTAATCGATGTCACCACCCAGAAATTCTCCGGCATACTGCACGGAAAATTTACTGAAAATTCCCCTGGTCGGCAGAAAATAATGGTTTCTGGAATCATAGCTGATATAGGGTTTGATACTGGATGTGAAAAAATCGCCTTCTGTGACGTTGGTAAAGGCTTTTTCCACCTTTTCCACTTCAAAATCTTCCATGTTGTATTCAATGCCGATGGTGGTGTAATCCCACAGCTGCCTGTAGGAGGACCTGAGGGTCAAACCGATGGCATTGCGGTCATAATGTTCAAATTCTTTTTCAAGCTTGTATATATTAATCCCGGCAGAAACAGGTTTATCAAAAATCCAGGGTTCGGTAAAACCTAAGTCGTACAAAGCGGTTTCGCCCGACATCCTGGCCAGAAGCTTCAGGTTCTGGCCCCGTCCAAACAGGTTTCTTTCTTCCAGAGATACCTGTCCAAAGGCCCCGTCAGCAGTTGAGAAACCACCACCAAAGGAAAAGTTTCCCGTGGCTTTTTCCGTGACAGTGACCTCAAGATCCCGCTGGTTGGGAACCTCGGTCTTGACCGGTGTGATTTCAATGTTTTGAAAATAATCCTTGACCCCCAGGTTGCGATAAGACCGCTGGATACCGGACATGGAGTACCTGCCCTGCTCTTTTACGGCCAGTTCACGCCGGATCACCTTGTCCCTTGTCTTGGTATTGCCCGTGATAATGATCCGGTTGAAAAAGACCAGCTCTCCCTGATCGATCGTAAAGGTGATATGCACCTGTCCGGCAGCCTCATCTTTATCCACCAGGGGGGACACATTCACATTGGCATATCCCTGATTGGCATATAAGTCATTGATGGCAAGCAGGTCCTTTCGGATCAGTTCCCGGTTGTAAAGCGTGGTTTTTTTGGACTGCAGTTTTTCAAGCAGCGCCTCTTTGGAAGTCAAAATATCACCAGTGATATCCACGTTTCCGGTCTTATACTGGTTCCCCTCCTCTATTTTGAAAGAGATGGAGATACTTTCTTCTCCCATTTCCACTTTGGGGTCAGACACCTTGACGTCAATAAACCCGTTGTTTTTGTAAAGGGATTCAATCCGGAGGACATCATTGTCCAGTTCTGTCCGGTCCAGGTCACCTGAGGTGGTGATAAAAGACCAGAATCCTTTTTCTTTCGTCTGAATGTTTTTTTTGATCTTCTTATCATCAAAATAGGTGTTGCCTTCAAAGGCTATTGATTCGATCTTTATTTTATCGCCTTCATCCACAACAAAAACAATATCTGCCTGGTTGTTTTCAAGGGATTTGATTTCATAACGGACGGTGCAGTTATGGTAATTTTTTTCCGTATACAGCCGCTTAATTTTTTCAACATCAGCGTTTATCTTGTAAACATTGAGGATGGAGCCGGTGCTGGTATCCACAGTCCCGAACAGTTCATCATCCTTATACACCTTGTTTTGTGAAAATTTGATATTTCTGACACTGGGTTTTTCCGTTATGTCAAAGATGATTTCGACCCCCTGGTCCAGCTCCTTTTTTTTGACCACCACATCATCAAAAAACCCCATCTTGTATACTGATGCCAGGTCTTTGGATAATTTTTGTGCATCCATGATTTCACCGGGAGCAGTGGCAATGGTCCGCAAAATGGCATCAGATTCCACCCGGCGGTTGCCGGTCACAGAAATGGCTGCAATGATACGTTTTTCAAACAGCTCTCCGACGATACCCCTGGTCAGGTCGGTGACCGCTGAAAAAAGGCCTTCAGTCAGTTTTGCCTGGGAAAAAAAGGTCAGGGGTGGTTCGGTTTCATAACTGTCATACATTTCCGTATCAATACTGACAGCCTGCCCGGCCATAAAAACATTGCCGGTGATGATGTGGTCCACACCCAGGCGGATGCCTTCCTGTCTGAACCTGGCAGCATCCCAGGTTTCCTTGTCTGGGTAATCCTTGACAAAGATCACCTTTGCGCCCTCTTTTTCCAGGGTATCCTTGAGCATCAAAGGCAGATCATCCGCAAGTTTTTCATTGGGCTGGTCTGCCTGGATGGAAAAAGGAAAAATCGCGACACTGACCTGCTGGTCAGCAGACAGTTGGGGAATCAGGCAGAAAAAGACCATCAGAATCAAACCTGTTGTTTTCAGCAATTTTCTCATTTCATTCCTTTGTAAATGCCGGTACGATAGTGCCCCTGTGGATGGTGACCATTTTTTCCATCATATGGGCCAGTTTCATGTTATGGGTGACCACAATGACCGTCATGCCCAGTTCCTTGTTCAATTGGTCCAGCAGTGCATGGATGCTGTCGGAGGTTTTTTCATCCAGATTGCCGGTGGGTTCGTCCGCCAGCAGCAGGTCCGGTTTCATCAGCAGGGCCCTGGCAATGGCAACCCGTTGCTGTTCTCCGCCGGAAAGGTCTTCCACCCGGTGAAAAGGCCTGTCTGCGAGTCCTACCCTTTCAAGCATATTTGCGGCCTGTTTTTCAACAGTTTTTTTATTTTTCCTGGCAATGAGTCCGGGAATCATGACATTTTCCACCGCAGTAAATCCCTGGAGCAGGTAATGAAACTGAAAGACAAAACCGATACGTTCGTTGCGGAAGGCTGCCAGTTTTTCATCTTCAAAAGAAAAAATATCCTGGTCCTCAAACATCACCCGTCCGCGGTCAGGCCTGTCCAGGGTACCGATGATGTTTAACAGGGTGGATTTGCCGATGCCTGAAGCCCCCACCACAGCCAGGGTCTGGCCCCTGGTAATATAAAAATCTGCGTCCTTAAGAATTGGAATGGCGGACGTGGGGCTGGAAAAGATCTTGCTGACCTTTTCCAGGTGCATGAAAACAGAACCGGGGTTATCCATACCGAATAGCCTCCAGGGGGTCCATTTTGGATGCTTTGTATGAGGGGTACAGGGTTGATACAAAACAGATGAATATAGCGCTTACCGCAATCAGAAGCACATCCAGAGGATTCAGCTGAACCGGCAGGGTTGAAAAGGGATATGCTTCCGGCAGCTGGATAAAATCATAGTGTTTCAGCAGCCAGCAGATCACCACCCCGAAAACAGTTCCCAGGCAGGTCCCCAGAACACCGATGACCAGACCCCTGAGAATGAATATTTTCCCAATAACCCTATGGGTGGCACCCATGGCTTTTAGAACGGCAATGTCTTTGGTCTTTTCCATGACCATCATTATCAAGGCAGAGGCAATATTGAATGCCGCCACAAGGATGATCAGGGTAAGAATTATAAACATGGCGGTTTTTTCCAGTTTCAAAGCGGAAAAAAGGCTGTGGTTGATTTCCATCCAGTCTCTGGCATAAAAGGGATATTCCAGGTCTGTCAGCACATTTTCGCGTATCTGTTTTACCGTGAAAATATCATCCACCCATATGCCGATGGCGGAAATTTTTTTCTTGTTACCGGTGAGCATCTGGGCCTGATCCAGATGGACATAGGCCAGCATCCCGTCATACTCGGACATGCCGGAACTGAAGGTGCCCTTTACCACAAAACGTTTCATGGAAGGGATTTGACCGATGGGGGAAACAAAGGAGTTCGTGGACATCAGAACAATGGTATCACCGGGCGCCACCCCCACGGAACCGGCAAGTGATTTTCCCAAAATGATGCCGGGCAGATTGTCTGCCTCTTTATGAACCGACAATGCGGTTTTCAGTGCATCCGTATCAAACCCCTTGATTAAGGCGGCGCTGCTCTCAGGAATGATTCCCCGGACCATGACCCCTGAAAAAGCATGGCGGGTCCGGATCATGGCCTGTCCGAACAAAATGGGAGATGCATCCCTGATTTGTGCATGGGTCTGCAGGTTCTGTAAAATTGTTTCATAACTGCCAAAGGGGCCATTGTAGTTCATGAGCAGGATATGGGGTTCCAGGCCCAGGATCCGCCGCCGGAATTCGGATTCAGCGCCGTTCATGACCGCAATCACCACCACCAGGGCCATCACCCCTACCATGACACCGGCCACAGATAGAAAAGTGATCAAAGAAATAAACCCTTCTTTGCGTTTTGCCTTGAGATAGCGCCTGGCTATAAAAAGTTCAACCCCCATCACAAATCAATTGCTGTTTTTCATATGGGGAAAAAGAATGACCTCTCTGATGGAAGCGGCATCTGTGAGCAGCATCACCAGGCGGTCGATGCCGATGCCTTCACCGGCAGTGGGGGGCATGCCGTATTCCAGTGCTTCCACATACGCTGCATCCATGATATGGGCTTCATCATTTCCCGCATCCCGCTGGCGGACCTGCATGAGGAAACGGTTGTACTGGTCTTCCGGGTCGTTGATCTCGGAAAATCCATTGGCAATCTCCCGGCCGGCAATGAACAGTTCAAACCGGTCGGTGAGATTTGGATCTTTATCACTTTTCCGGGACAAGGGAGAAACCTCCACAGGGTATCCTGTGATAAACGTGGGCTGAATCAGTTTGGGTTCCACAAGGATGTCAAAGAGCTTGGTCAACACCTTGCCGTGGCTTTCCTTTTTGGTGATCTGGATGCCGTTTTTCTGTGCAAATTCCAGCAGGGCCCGGGTATCATCTATGTCGGCCGGATCAACACCGCCCATGGTGCACAAAGATTCCATCATGGGTATCCGCTGCCAGCCCTGTGTAAAGTCAATGGTGTGGCCCTGGTAGGCAACCGTTGTACCGCCGGTAATTTCCCGGACAATGGCGGCAAACATCTTTTCAGTAAAGTCCATTAAATCCGTGTAATCTGCATAGGCCTGGTAAAATTCCACCATGGTGAATTCCGGGTTGTGCCGGGTGGACACCCCTTCATTTCTGAAATTGCGGTTTATTTCAAACACCTTTTCAAACCCGCCCACCACCAGGCGTTTCAGATACAGCTCCGGGGCGATGCGCAAAAACAGTTCCATGCCCAGGGCGTTGTGCCAGGTTTTAAAGGGGGTGGCTTCCGCACCGCCGGGCAGCGGCTGCATCATGGGGGTTTCCACCTCCATGAAGCCATGGTATTCAAAAAACCTGCGCATGGCTGCCACAATCCTGCTTCTTGTGACAAATATGTTCCTTGCGGCATCATTCATTATCAGGTCCAGATACCGCTGGCGATACCGTTTTTCCGGATCCTTGATACCGTGGAATTTTTCCGGCAGGGGCCGGACAGCCTTGGACAAAAGCCGGAAAACCGTTGCCAGGATGGTCCATTCCCCGGTGCGGGTCTGAAACAATGGGCCGGCCACACCAATAAAATCACCGATATCCAGTTTTTTAAACAGGTCATAGGTGTCATCCCCCACCTTGTTTTTCTGGATATAGACCTGCATGGCATCAGAACCGTCTTTGAAACGGACAAAAGAAGATTTTCCCATGCGGTTGATGGCCATAATCCTGCCGGCCGCCTGGAAGGTCTGACCGTGCTCTCCCAAAGCGGCAGGGTCTTCGGCTATGGTCTGCTTCAGCTGCGCCAGTGTGCAGGAAGGTTTAAAATCATTGGGATACAGGGGTATCCCGCTTTCTTTGATGGCCTGTATTTTTTCTTTTCGAAGCTGAATGATCTGGCTGTCTTTGTCCATGTGGTATATTGCTTTCATTTACTGTGTGCGCCATATCAGGCATCCCGGGCACACCGGTATTGTCTGTTTAACAGTATAGATTCCATGTGATAAAACATAAGTAAATAGCCTGATTGACTGGTGGTTGTCAAGATTTAGTTGGCGGTTGTCCGGGAACCGCGTTTTTAAAAATAATGGTGAAAAGCGTTCCTTTGCCCGGGATGGAATCAAAATCGATCATCCCGTCATAGGTATCGATGAGGCGGTGGATGATGGAAAGGCCAAGCCCGCTTCCTTCCGGTTTGGTGGTGAAAAACGGATCAAATATATGCCTGGCTTTTCCAGGATCGATGCCCTGGCCGTTGTCCTGGACAGTCAGATAGATCCGGTTGTTTCTGGGAGATGTAAGGGTTATGACAATCTTTCCCTTACCGGTAATGGACTGGGCCGCATTCTTGATAAGATTCCACAGAATCTGCTGAAGGTGCACAGGGTCGATGATGACACACAAGGTATCATCGATATGGGTGAAAATCTGTATCCGGTCCTTGAACTCGGCTGTGTTCAAAAACAGGGAAACCACATCTGTTACAGCCTCATGGATCATGACCGGTTGTGCGTTTGCCCGGCTGGGTTTTGCAAAGAGCCTGATTTCATTGACAATGCGTTTGAGCCGCTCGGTTTCCCGCAGAATGATTTTCATGAGCCGGTCTTCATGGCTGCCGGGCAGTGCGTCCTCCTGGAGCAGCTGAATGGATCCTGCCAGAGAGGCCAGAGGGTTTTTTATCTCATGGGCAATCCCTGAAATCATTTCATCCACAGCCTCCATTTTTTCCACCCGCCTGAAGTGGGCCTGGGTGATCTTCAGATCCTGGCGGGCCCGCTTCAACTGCATGGCCAGCAGTCCGCTCAAAAAAGCCACAGCAAAACATGCCGCCATGATGATGATGATCCGGTACAGAATATGGGTGGGATCCAGGTTCATGGGCACGGAATGGTGCCCGAGAAACGGCGGAACAAGCCGGTAGTATTCCAGAAGAATCAACAGCCCGTACTGGGCCGCGGATATCCCGGCAATGACCAGGCTGCCCCTCTGCAGCACCAGCATGGCACCATAGATAATGATCAGCAGATACAAAAAGGTGAACATGGAATCAAAACTGCCGGTGACATAAATGATTATGGTCACACACAAGGTATCCACCAGGCTCTGGACATAGGAAAGCTGCACAAGTTTGCTGCCATGTTTGAGCCAGATGCCGTATCCCACGGATAAGAACAATATGACAGCAGATAGATAATACAGGGTTACAAAGGGCTGGGAAAAAAAAGAAAGATTTTCCCCGGTTGAGAACACCAGGCTGGAAAAAATCAGTACAATGCAGAACACCACCCGGGCGAGGATGATCCATTTGAGCTGCTGCACCATGTCATACTGTCCCTGCAACGGGTCGGATGATATTTTGTTATTCAAAACTAGAGGTTGCCTGCCATGGTGAATATGGGCAGATACATGGCAATGACAAGCCCCCCCACCACCACACCCAGAAAGACCAGCATGAACGGTTCGATCATGTCCGTGAGATTTTTAACGGCCTGGTCCACCTCATCATCATAAAAATCCGCTATTTTTTCCATCATGGTATCCAGGGCACCGGTGGATTCTCCCACGGAGATCATGGAGCAGACCATGGAGGGGAACACCCCGCTTTCCAGCAAAGGATCTGCCATGGACCGGCCTTCGGCAATGCCGGATTTGACATCTTTTATGGCAAATTCCACAATCTTGTTGCCGGATGTTTTGCCCACAATATCCAGGGCATCCAGGATGGATACCCCGGATGAGATCATGGTGCTTGTGGTCCTCGTGAACTTGGCCACCGCCACCTTCCGGATCAGCATGCCCACCACCGGCAGCCGCAGAAACATGTCATCCATGAAAATCCTGCCTTTTTGGGTCTTGTAGATACGGCGGATGATGAAACCTGCGGCAGCGGTTCCCAGAATGATCCACAGCACATTGGCCACCACAAAGTCACTCAGGGCCACCACCATCAGTGTGGGGGCAGGCAGGGCGGATTCCATACTGGCAAACATCTCCTCAAATACCGGGATGACAAATACCAGGATGATGCCCACCACGATAATGGCCACGATAATGGTGATAATGGGATAGGTCATGGCGCCTTTGACCTGTTTTTTGAGCTTTGCCATTTTTTCCATGTAACTGGACAAACGCCCCAGAATCACATCCAGAATACCGCCGGCTTCCCCTGCCGCCACCATGTTCACAAACAGTTCATTAAAATCTTTGGGAAATTTCTGCAATGCATCGGCAAAGGTTTCCCCGGATTCCACAGATTCCTTAATTTTTTTCAGGTGTTTTTTAAAGGTGGGGTTTTCCTGCTGGGCATGCAGGATTTCCAGACATTGCAGCAACGGCAGACCGGCATCTATCATGGTGGAAAACTGCCTGGCAAAAATAATGACATCACTTTCTTTTACACCGGGCTGCAAAAATGACACATTTTCAAAAAGGTCCTTGGGTTTTTGTTTTATTCTGCCAGGGATTATTTTCCTTCTGACAAGGTTCTGGCGGACCTGTTCAATGGTTTCCGCTTCCATTTCACCTTTTACGGTTCTGCCTCTGGGGTTCTTGCCTTTCCATTGATAGATAACCGGCATATGATTTCCTTCATGTTTTGGGTAAATGGTCCTTAGGCTCCAATCGCAACTGATTATACCAGAACAGCAGGATTTGTAAAATTGATTCAGATAGTCTATATATCATCAATCGTACAATCTCAACAGGAGTCGATCCGTGCAGGGCAAAAAAAAAGGTATCCGTGCCAAAACCATCATCACCAGCCATGTGAATGCAGATTATGATGCCATTGCCGCCATGCTGGCAGCCCAGAAGCTTTATCCGGAGGCATTGATCATCTTTCCCGGGTCCCAGGAAAAAAATCTGCGGGATTTTTTCATCTCCTCCATGAGCTATCTGTTCAATATGGCAGATCCGGCATCCATTGATTTTACAGATACCCGTACCCTGGTGCTGGTGGATACCCGGCAGAAAAGCCGGCTTTTGGGGGTAAATGATCTGCTGGAAAACAAACAGGTGGCCATTCATGTATATGACCACCACCCGCCGGGACCGGATGATGTGGCTGCCGATATGGAAGTCTTTAAACCCTACGGGGCCACCGCTACCATACTGGGCGAGATCCTCCAGGAAAAAAATATTGTTCCCACACCGGAAGAAGCCACTGTCATGGCCTTGGGGATTTATGAGGACACCGGCATGTTCACCCACGCCTCCACCACCCGGGCAGATTTTATCCAGGCAGGGTATCTTCTGTCCTGCGGTGCGAGCCTCAACACCATTGTGAGCCTGGTGGTCAGGGAAATCAGGGCGGAACAGGTCACCTGGCTCAATGAACTGCTCAATGAGATGACCGTGTACAAAATCAACGGTATTGAAGTCCATATTTCCACCATTTCCGCATCATATTACATTACAGACCTGGCATCCATTGTCCAGAAAATCGTGCGCATGGAGAGCCTGGATCTGTATTTTGCCATCGTGCTCATGGGCAACAAGATCAATATCATTGCCAGAAACCGGATACCGGAAGTGGATGTGGGCACAATTCTGGCATCCTTTGGCGGCGGTGGCCATGCCTATGCCGCATCTGCCAAGGTGGAGAACCACACCCTCACCCAGGTGGAACTGATGGTCATTGACCAGGTAAAGCAGGCCACCAGAAAAATTCAGGTGGCCAGAACCTTGATGTCCTCTCCTGCCATCACCATTCCCACCACTGCCTCCTGTGAACAGGCAGGCAGCATCATGACCCGCTACAATATCAATACCCTTGTGGTTGTGGATGAGAACAAGCATTCCTATGAGGGTTACATTACCCGCCAGGTGGTGGAAAAAATTTTATTTCACCAGCTCAAGGACAGGCCGGTAGAAGAATATATGAATTCAGAAGCCTCATCTGTTTCCTCTGATGCAGATATCGATGAGATCGAATACAAGATCATCGAAGAAAAGCAGCGGATCATCCCGGTCATTGACAACGGCAGCATCACCGGTGTCATCACCCGCACCGATCTGCTCAATTATCTGGTCCAGCACAACAAGGCGGTCAAACATGCGGATCAGCTCATATTCAAAAGGCAGAACACCAAAAAGCGGCAAATCCATAATATCATGGAACAGCGGCTGGATGACAGGACCCTGGATCTGCTCAAGGCCATCGGAAAAACAGGAGATGAACTGAATCTCAGGCTTTTTGTGGTGGGCGGGTTTGTCCGGGACCTTTTGCTGCAGCGCCGGGTGGATGATATCGACATTGTGGTGGAGGGGGACGGTATCTTTTTTGCCAAACATTTTGCGCAAAAAATGGGGTGCCGGGTAAATACCCATAAAAAATTCGGTACTGCTGTGATTATTTTTTCTGACAATGTAAAGGTGGATGTGGCCTCGGCCCGGCTGGAATACTATAATTTTCCGGCTGCCCTGCCCATTGTGGAAAAAAGCTCCATCAAAAGGGATCTGTCCCGCAGGGATTTCACCATCAACACCCTGGCCCTGAGCCTGAATCCGGACAGTTTCGGTACCATGATCGATTATTTTGGTGCCAACCGGGACCTGAAGGACAAAACCATCCGCACCATCCATAACCTAAGCTTTGTGGAAGATCCCACCCGGATATTTCGGGCCATTAAATTTTCCAACCGGTTCGGGTTCAAGATCGGCAAGGTAACATCCAATCTCATTACCAATGCCATTAAGGTGGACTGCTTTAAGAACCTGAGCGGGCTGCGGGTCCTGTCGGAACTCAAACAGATTTTCAGCGAGGAAAACCCGATTCCCGCCATCCATACCATGGTATCCTACGGCCTTGAAAAAGTGATCCACCCCCAGCTGGAGATCATCCCTGCTACCTATATGATCTTTGAGTCGGTCAACAAAACACTGGCATGGCATGACCTGCTGTATGTGGATGAAAAATACCCCAGGTGGGCCGTGTATTTCATGGTGCTGCTGCACCGGTGTCCCTTTGAAGTGAGTGAGCAGATATGCAAAAGGCTGATGGTGCCGGTCAGCGAAACCCGGCTGCTGATGGAAACCCGGTATAAAGCGGAGAACCGGCTTGGTTTCATTGCATCCAATTTTCCTGTTTCCCGCCAGAAACTCTACTGGGCGTTGATCAACTTTAAAACCGAATGCATCCTGTACATGATGGCCCTGACAAAAGATGAGGCTGTGCGCAAGGCCATCTCCAATTTTTATACCGATTACCGCCATATTAAACCTTTGATCCGGGGCCGGGACCTGATCAATATCGGGGTGAAGCCCGGTCCTGAATTTACGAAAATATTTTCCAGGGTACTGAATGCCAAGCTGGACGGGGACCTTAACACCCGGAAAAAAGAGATCGCTTTTGCCGCAGCATATGCCCGGACCAAAGGATTAATTTAAAGTTGATATAATCATTTCTTTCTGGTACTTCCCCGGCCATGCACCCGGAACAGACAAACGTCTAACGCGATGATTAGTTTGCCAGAAACCATACACAATAATTTGATCATCGCGTATAACCCTAATGATATTTTGGAAACCTGAAAACATATGAAAAATGCAGACTATTTAACCGGTATAACCACCAGCGGCACCCCCCACCTGGGCAATTTTGTAGGGGCCATCCGTCCGGCAGTGGCATCCAGTAAAGATCCACACCTGACCTCCTACTATTTTCTGGCAGACTACCACTCATTGATTAAAAACCATGATCCTGAAAAACGGCAGGCATCCACCCTTCAGATTGCCGCTGCCTGGATCGCCCTGGGCCTGGACCATGAAAACTGCGTGTTTTACCGGCAGTCGGATATTCCTGAAATTCCGGAACTGACCTGGATACTCACCTGTCTGACGGCAAAAGGGTTGATGAACCGGGCCCATGCCTATAAGGCAAAGGTCCAGGAAAATGAAGCCGCAGGCAACAAAGACCCGGACCAGGCCATCACCATGGGGCTGTTCTCATATCCCATTCTCATGGCTGCCGATATTCTCATGTTCAATGCCAAAAAAGTGCCGGTGGGAAAAGACCAGGTCCAGCACCTGGAGATGACCAGAGATATTGCCGCAAAATTCAACCATGTGTATGAAAAACTGTTCGTTCTGCCTGAAGTGGTGGTGGATGAAAACACCGCAGTGTTGTCCGGCTTGGACGGCAGAAAAATGAGCAAGAGCTATAACAACTTTATCCCGCTGTTTGACACCCAAAAACGGCTGCGCAAAATGATCATGAAGATCCAGACCAATTCCCTGGGACCGGATGAACCCAAGGACCCTGACACCTGCACGCTGTTTTCCATCTTCCGGGCCTTTGCCACGGACAAGGAAACCCGGGCCATGGCGGAGCGGTACCGGGAAGGCATCGCCTGGGGGGTGATGAAGCAGGAACTGTTTGCATATATCAACGCCATTCTGGCCGAACCCCGGCAGCGGTATGATGAACTGATGAAAAACCCGAAGGATATTGAAGATATCCTGGCCAAAGGCGCGGACAAGGCAAGGGCATATTCTGTGCCCTTTCTGGAAAAGATCCGGTCTGCAGTGGGCATACGGTCACTGGGGTAGACAGGTCAGGCCGGCAATTTCCTCCGGGGTCAGGTGCCGCCAGGCCCCGGGCGGAAGATCCCCCAAAGATATATTGGCCATACGGACCCGCAAAAGGGTTTCCACCTGGTTTCCGGTCTTTCCCACCATCTTGCGGATCTGCCGGTTCAGTCCCTGTTTGAGAACAATGATGAACCTGTTTTTTCCTGTCCGCCGCACCCTTGCTTTCCGGATTTTCTTGCCCTGGATTTTCATGCCTCCAGCCATGGCCGCAAGATCCGCATCTTTTACAGGATGGGTTGTGGTGACATGGTATTCTTTTTCATGGTTATGGGAGGGATGGGACAGTCTGTTGTGCAGGTCCCCGTCATTGGTGAGCAGCACCAGGCCCTGAGAATCCTTGTCCAGCCGGCCCACAGGAAAGACCCGCTCCTGTATCGGCACAAGGTCCAGGATAATCCGGTCATTGTGTTTCCTGGCACAGGAGGTGACCACGCCTTCTGGTTTGTTCACGGCAATATAGACACATTTTTTTTGGGGGGAAAGACGGACTGTTCTGCCGTCATACACCACCTTATCGGTGTCCGGGTCCACACGGGTGCCCAGCGTGGTAACCGTATCCCCGTTGACCTGGATGCGGCCGTCAACCATCAGTTTTTCGGCAGCCCGCCGGGAACACACCCCTGCTTTGGCCAGAAATTTCTGCAGCCGCATGGGGCTGTTTTCAGGTTCAGGACCGGTAGTCGGCATTGATCTTGACATAGTTTTCACTAAAATCACAGAACAGAAAACCGTCTGCATGTTCCCCTAAGTGCAGATCCAGGGTGATGGCAATCTCTTTGGCTTTCATGACAGCCGCCGCTTTTAGTTCCGCTTCTCTGCCCAGCCACCGCCCCTGGATCACCAGGGGCGTGGTATCAAAATACAGATCCATCTTATCCTGGTCCACCCGGGCACC
>JAABTU010000464.1 GCA_011389715.1 Desulfotignum sp. | reverse complement strand
AATATCACCCCGCCGGTGTGCATCGCCGCATTTGCAGGGGCCACCATTGCCAAGGCCAATATGTGGAAAACCGCGTTTACTTCCTTTAAATTTGCCAAGTTCCTCTACCTTGGACCCCTGCTTTTCGGGTATGTGCCCGGATTTTCCCTGGACGGCAGTGCCATGGATATTGTCAAGGCATTTGTGGCCATTATCTTTGGTACCTGGGCTTATTCATGGTTTCTCAGCGGCATCTGGATTATCCCTCTCAGAAGAGCGATTTTTAAAAGAAAAGCAGCCTGATTTTTCTTTTTTGGGCAGACAAACAAACCCGCTTTGGTGAAACTTTTTTTACCAAAGCGGGTTTGGTGTTTGGAATGATTTTTTTCAAACAAAGGAGATCTGAAAAAAATATTTGGTTGCATAATCAACAAGTTTGGTCCATATTGTGTGGGAACTAATTAGAATAGCAGGCAATTGCCATGGCATAAAAAAAGATTGCACAAGATACAGAACCGATTTTACACCTGAGACTGCACATATGCACATGAATAATATTGCATCAGATAATTTTGAACGTGTCATTGATACTTCTATTGCCTATCTTGTGGGAAGAACCTCCCGGGCCATCATCAAACGCCTGACCAAAAAATTTGCAGATGCAGGATTTGATGTCAGTTATGAGCAATGGAGTATCCTGATTCACTTGTACAGAAAAGACGGCCAGACCCAGCAGGCGCTTTCCCGTATCGCGGTCAAGGACAAGGCAGCCATCACCCGGCTTCTCAATGTTCTGGAGAAAAAGAATATCGTTCTCAGGATACCGGACAGAACGGACAAGCGCAGCAAGCTGGTCTACCTGACCCACAAAGCCAAGGCGTTTCAGAATGATTTAATGGTCCTGGTGGAAGAGATGCTCCAGGAGGCGGAACAGGGCATTTCCCTTGAAGAGATGGTCCGGTGCAAAACCACCCTGAACAAGATATTTGCCAATTTCGACCGTCTCAATGTGTCAGATTAGAATTCCACCAGCCGGTTCTGGATGGCGTACCGGGACAGGTCTGCATTGTTGCGCAGGTTGAGCTTTTTTAAAATTCTGGATCGGTAGGTATCAACGGTTTTTACACTGATATTATAGGTGATGGCAATCTCCCGGTTGGTGCTGCCTGTTGCCAGTTTGCGCAGCACCTGCAGTTCCCGCATGGATAAAGATTCTGTGAGCCCTTTGTTCTTGTTTCCCCGGATAAACCGTAAGGCCAGGGCTTCGCTGGCTTTTTCCGTAAGATACCTGCCTCCTGAATGGATTTTTTTCACCGCTGCCACCAGCTGCTCAGGCGCAGACTGTTTGGTGACATATCCCATGGCGCCGGCCTCAATGGCCCGGATCACATATTGTTCCTCTTCATGCATGGTAAGTATGAGCACCGGAATATCCGGGCAATAGGTGCCCATGCGTGTCACCACCTCCAGCCCGTCCATGCCGGGCATGGAAATGTCAATTACCGCCACATCAGGCTTTTTTTCCATGGCCATGTCAAAGGCGGTTTCGCCGTCTGATGCCTCGGCAATCACCTTGATGTCGGAGCTGTCTTCCAGAACCCTGCGAAGGCCCTCCCTGACAATGCCATGGTCATCTGCCAGCAGCACTGTGATCATGGTTATCCTTTTACCTTTACTTTACATGTGATGCAGGTACCGCTGTCCGGGGCGGATGAAATATCCAGCCACCCCCCTGCGAGGTTGGCCCGCTCCATCATGCCTTCCAGGCCGAATCCGGTCTGTCTGGTGCTTTTTGCAGGATCAAATCCAATACCGTTGTCTTTCACTGTGAGAACCAGACCATGGTCATCTGTTCTCAGTTCCACAATAATGGTGGTGGCTTCTGCATGGCGAATGGCATTGGTCACCGCTTCCTGACCGATGCGGTAAAGGGCGGTGGCAAGGGTTTTATCAATTTCAGGAATCGGGTCCTGCCGGAATACGCAGGATACATTGGAGCGTTTTTCAAAATCCGACACCAAAGACTCCAGGGCATCAGCCAGTCCTAAGTCATCCAGCACCCGGGGCCTGAGCCGGTAAGACATGTCCCGGACATCCTGGATGGTTTTGTCGATGAGAAGACTCATTTTTGCAGCCCTGTCCGCAGCATCGGCCATATTTTTGGCCAGATGGTTTTTGAGCCATATTGCATCGATGCGCAGAGCGGTCAATACCTGGCCCAGGTGGTCATGCAGCTCCCTGGCCACCAGCTCCTTTTCCCGTTCCTGGGATGCGATGATATTTTTGGATAAATTTTTCAGGTTTGCCTGGGCTTTTTCCAGTTGCGCGGTACGTTTGTTTACCTGTTTTTCCAGATCCTGGGAATACCGGGACAGCTTTTCTTTGGCGATTTCCAGATCTTTCTGGGCGCGGTTTTTTTCTGTGACATCCACGCTTACAGCCAGGGATCTTACCACCTTGCCGGTTTCATCTCTGACCCCGTAACACGAAAGCAGAATATCAATTTTTTTTCCGTTTTTTTTAATATAGGTATAGGGCACATCCTTGAAAAACCCTGTTTTAAAAAACCGGGGAAAAATTGTCGATAAGGCATAGTCTTTGGATTCCGGGGTGAAAAAATCGGTCAGATGGCTCCCGATAACCTCTTTGCGGGTAAACCCCATGACTTCCACCCAATGGTCGGAAACCCGGATTATCCTGCCCTGGGTATCAATGGAGTGAAGCATTATCGGCGTTTTATTATAAATGTCCCGGTACCGCTCTTCACTCATGCGCAGTTTTTTTTCCGCCTCTTTGCGCTGGGCAATCTCTTTTACCGCCTGCTGGTAAAGAAAAAAAACAAGAATCCCTGCCAGAATGGAAATGGATATGACAGCCGGCCCGATTCCCCGGATAAAAGGCTGGCTCACCTGTTTTTCAATGGCTTTTTTGTTGCGCAAAAAAACTACCTGCCAGTCCGGATAATTGGCTACCGGCATACTGGTAAACAAATATGTATTTCCACCGGGACCGTTTACAGTTTCTTTTGCTGCCCGTTGAAATCCGGACCATTCCCAGGGGCCGTTGCCAAACTGGCGGGAATTGGCAAGCTGTTCCAGTTGCTCTTCATCCAGATCCCACAGCAGTTTGAACCGCAGTGCGGGCTGGCTGCTGATAAAAATAACGCCATCAGGGTCAACAAACAAAAGGATATGTTCAGATGCTGAAAACAGGGTGGTTTCAATAAATTCAATGGAGGATTTGATCACAGCCACCCCGAGAATGTTCTGTCCTGCCTGGTCATACACCGGATGGCTGTAATACACCCCGCGTTTCATGGAGGTGGTCCCCAGGGCCAGATAGGTGGCAGGTCGCCCCTGGATGGCGGTCTGGAAATAGGGTCTGAAGGAAAAATCATGTCCCACAAAACTGTCGTGCTGGTTCCGGTTGCTGGAGCAGATGGTTATCCCGTCTTTGTCCATGAGGTAGCTGACTTCCAGCTCAAGAGACCGGGTAAACAGGTCCAGAATCTGATTTGCCTGGAAGATGGTTTCCAGGTTCTGGTTTTTGAGGGCCTTTTCCAGTTTTCGGATTCTGGCCAGGGCTTTGATGGGTTTGATATGTTCTGACAAATAAGTAAACAACTGGTCAGTGAGCAGTTTCAACTGGGCGGCTGACTGGGTTTCCGCGTTCTGGAACACAGCCTTGCGGTAGGAATAATAGTACAGCCAGCCCCCGATGGAAGCGGATAAAAAGGCAAATACAGCCAGAATCAATATGATCAGTCGCAACCGCATGAACCCAGTATAGGCAGATGCTGCACAATTTTTCAATTGAGAATATTGCGGTTCTTCGATAGGATATCTGAAAACATAATTGATAAAACCCTTTTTTGAAAGTGAGACCCATGCCCGTCATAACCTTTAATGCATTTTCTTTTTTGCAGAAAAAACTCAAAGAAAAAAAACTGCCCTATACCAATGTTTCTGTATCCATCTCTTCAGGCACCACTGCCGGGGATCTGATTTCCCAGATGCAGCTCACCCGAAAAGATGTGGAGGTGGTATTTGTCAACGGCCGGGTCCAGCCTATTGATACAGTTCTCAGGGACCAGGACAGGGTGGCGTTTGTTCCCCACGGCACCCCGGGTCCCTACCGGGTGCTGCTGGGATTTAAAAACAAAAACAATGGCTGAGAATCATGTAAAAACCATCAGGGCCTTTATTGCACTCCCTTTGCCCGGTTCTGTGCGGCACCTGCTCGCAGATATTCAGTCCCGGCTGAAAAGAGCAGGGATCAAAGCTTCCTGGCCCCAGCCTGACAGGTTTCATCTGACACTGAAGTTTTTAGGCGAGATCCCCTGTGACAGACTGGAAAAGATTCAGACGGTGGTGGATCGGTTTTCCGGACAATATCCGGATCTTGTTCTGGCTGCCGGCAGCCTGGGCGTTTTTCCGAAAATCAAAAAAGCCCGGGTCCTCTGGGCGGATATCAAAGGCGATACCCGCCGCCTGGAACAGCTTTGTCATGAACTGGACAACGTTCTGGAAAGGCTTGGGATTCCCGGACGCACCCGGCCATTTTCGCCGCACATCACCCTGGCCCGCATCAAGGTGCCGGTATCTTCTCATACTCTGGAAAACCAGATCCAAAAATATGCAGACAGATGGTCTGATCCATTTTCGGCAGACAGCATGGTGTTGTATGAAAGCATTTTGTCTGCCAAAGGAACAACACATATCCGGTTGTTTCAATCACAACTTGGGGTTGCGATGCCAGATGATTGCTGAGAATAGTGATCTCTATGTAATGCAGACCCTCAACCCCACTCCCCTGGCCAGAGTTAGCAAGCAAAAATTTTTTTCAAGGTGGAATTTTTAGATGTGCAGATCATTCAGCGGGGTCACGCTGATCGTGTGCCCTTTTTTTTCTTCATGCTCTTCTGCTGAAAAATTTTTCATGTCATTTGCAAGCACTGTTGCAGCAAATATGCCCTTTAATTGTGTACCCTGGAAAGCCTTGCCGAAAACGGTGATTTTGGGAGTGTTTTTTTGCAACCGTGCCCACTCATAAAAAGCAATCTGTGTTTGCTGCAAAGACAGAATCTGTTTTTCTATTTCAGGACTAAGGGAGGTGATTTCGTTTTCCAGTGCAAGAATTTTTGCGTTGTGTTGTTTTTTTTCTGTGTTCAGTTCTTTTAGCGCGGCAATGGATTTTTCCATTCGCTGGTCAAAAGTTTTGATGAGTTTTGAAATATTTTTTTCGCTGGCTGTTTTTGTATCGATTTTGGTCCATTCTTTTTTAAGAATTGTTTTTTTGTACTTTGCCCGGTCATGAAACAGTTTTAATTCCACCATTTTTTGAAACTGTTTTTTTACCAGCTGTTCCTGCTCCTTTTTTTTATTTTTCAATGCTTCCAGACTCTCTTTGATGCGAAGCATCTCTTGCTCAATGGATTGGCCCAAAGCGGTGATATGGTGTTCTGATCCGGCAGCAATGATACAGGAACGGGTTCTCAGGCTTCCGATGCCCCCAAGGACTATGCCCTTTTTGGCAGAAATACGGGAAGAGATAACCCGGCATTGTTTTGCATCAACTTTGCCGCTGCAAAGGATTACAGAATCGATAATTTCATTTTTGACATAAATATTTCCAAAGGTTTCAATGCGGCAATTGTGCAGGTATCGGGCATGAATGTCCCCCTGGGACCGGATGGTTGTGTCTGTTATGCCTATATTGGATTTGATATCGCCCAAGGCCTCGATGTGTGCTCCCCGGATTTCTTTTGCAGAAATTTTTCCGGCTGTCACCGGATAGGCACCAAAGAGTACGCCGGAGATGGACAGATCTGCATAGGGTTCCAATGGACCGTATCGCTGGTCTGCATCTTCCAGTATATGGATGACAGGATGAATAAATAATTTGCGGTCCAGGGACAGGCAGGGCACCCCTGTTTTGGCTGCAACTACGCCCAGACCATCCTTTGCAGGCCGGGTATTGCCGCCGCAATGAAATGTAAAATCCGTGCCCCGGTGTTTGGGGCTTTTTTTTCCGTACAGATCGGTTTTCAGATAGGTGGCAGGACCAGCGGTCTGGGTCATCAGAATTTCTCCCTTGCGCTTTTGTCCGGTGTCGGTCCCATCTGTATCCAGAAAACAGGCAGCCTGGGTATGGTGTATCAAATCTGCTGAACAATCGTTTTTGGCGGCAGTAAACTTTCGATCACCCTTCTCCAGGTGTGCCTGGAGAAGGGGATCCGGATATATGCCGTGGGTGATGTTAGCAGATGCAAGGGCATGTTTGAGTGTTTCAATACTGGTGAGGGCTGGATCCTGTTCTGCAATGATGACGGTGGCCCCTGTTTTGTCCGGACTGATGGTCACCTGAATATGGGAAAAAAGACTGCCCGGTTCTTTTTGCCGGGACCTGTCGAATTCCGTCATGACAATCTGTTTTTGTGCCATGGTCAGGATGCCCAGATCCACCATGATATCCCCTAAGGCTTTGATGGGCTGGGTGGCCTCAAACGCTTCTTCCTGGACTTTTTTGGCAATGGCCACATCCCGCTGGGAGGCCAGTCTTTTTTCAAGCACTGCTGCGGCAAATTCCTGGTCCAGGGCCTTTGTCTGTAAAAATTGCCGCTCATATGCAGTCAAAGGGGCGTCTGTTTTGTTTTGGTCCAGGCCTGATCTGGCCTGGTATGCCCGGGAATAGATCTGGCTGCCCTGATGTTCCAGAAATGCCTGCTCTTTTAACACCGCATCTTTTTGTTTCAGGGTAATGACCCCTGATTCCACCAGAATATCACCGATCAATTTTTTGATTTTGGCCCGGCGGAACTCCTGTTTCTGATGGTCCAGTGCCATGCGGACATCTTTTTTTGTGGCAAATCCTTTTTCAATGGCTATTTTACCGAATTTTTCCCCCAGGTGTTTGATGATATGGTATTCCTGGATCAACTGGAGCAGTCCCACCTGGTATTGGGTGGCAAATCCCTGGCCCATCAGCAGATCCGCATAATCCGGCACAGGGTCCTGTTTATTGCCCAAGTCATACAGGGCGGTGATCTGGCGGTACTGGTCCTGTTGAATGGTGCCGTATTCCAAAGCAAGCCTGGCAAGGGTCGGGATAGTGGTATAATCGGTCACAGCATTTTTTCCATAAATGTTAATGCAGTTGCAGCCGGTCACAGCATAAATAATTGGCTGTGGAATGTAAATGGTAAGATTGCGCCCACAGAATATTTGCTATATAGCGTGCGCTTCTATGGAAAGCCCCTGGTGGTGTCCTGTGAACGGACCGTCAGAGCGATCGAAAACCTGGCATGCTTATGGCAAGTATCCAGTTGCGGTATTTGGCTGAGGGATTATTTGATGGCCGCCATATTCAGGTATTTTTCCATGTGCTGTTTGAGTTTGTCATAGTCTTTGTCCTTTTCTGCTGCCAGATCGGTTTTCACCTTTGGCACAGGATCCATGCCGATCATGGCAAACCATTTTTCTGCGATAGCCCTGGAATCAAAAAACCCATGGATATAAGTGCCGGCCACCCGGCCGCTGGATGCCAGACACCCGTCTGTTTGCGTAACAGCAACCGCGTTTCTGGAAAGAATACGGATAAAAGGCGCACCTGCTTTCAACCGGGTGGCCCCCATATGAATTTCATAACCCCGGCCTGTGCTGCCATCCCAGTCAAATTCGCTCAAGGTGGTTGTTTTGGGTGACTGGAGTGTGGTTTCCACCGGCAGCAGTCCCAGGCCATGGGTCCAGCCCGGGGACCCTTCCAGCCCGGTCGGGTCTTTGACCACATGTCCCAGCATCTGGTACCCTCCGCATATTCCCAGAACATGGCCGCCATTCTGGACATAGGATGTCAGGCCTTTTTCAAACCGGGTCGTCACCCATTCCAGGTCTTTTCTCGTGTTTTTGGTTCCTGGAATGATAACAGCGGCAAATCTGTCCAGATCGTTAGGGGAATCTATGAAAACCGTTTGTATGCGGTCTATTCGGGCAAGGGCATGGAAATCTGTAAAATTGGCGATATGGGGGAGGCGCACAATGGCCACCGTTGGTATATTTTTATCTAACTGTCTGAAATTATGAATTTTTTCAATTTCAACCGAATCTTCTGCATCGATTTTGAAATGGGAATACCAGGGCAGCACCCCCAGCACGGGTTTCCCGGTTTGCTGCTCAATCCATTTCACCCCCTCTTTGAACAATGCAATGTCGCCTCTGAAACGGTTGATGATGATGCCTTTTACCATATCTTTGTAATGGTCCGGCAGGCAGGCCAGGGTACCCACGATCTGTGCAAAAACCCCGCCCCGGTGGATATCTGCGGTCAGAATAACATGGGCATCAGCATATCGGGCCATGGGAAAATTCACAATATCCGTGTCCATGAGATTCACTTCTGCACACGATCCGGCACCTTCCATAACAATGCGGTCACATCTGGCAGATAATGCATCAAAGGCCTGGCAGGCTTTTTCAAAATAAAAGGCTTTGTGGGTGTGGTAATCCATGGCTGTGTGGTTGCCATACACTTTACCGTTGAGGACCACCTGGGATTGTTTGTCTCCAAAAGGCTTTAATAAAATGGGATTCATCTGTACATGGGGTACTGTGCGGGCGGCCTCTGCCTGGACAATCTGTGCCCTTCCCATTTCTAAGCCCTCCGGGGTAATGCCGGAATTGTTGGACATGTTCTGGGCCTTGAAAGGTGCCACTTTCTGTCCCTGGTCTGTCAGATACCTGCAGATACCGGCGGCCACAATGCTTTTTCCCACATCTGATCCAGTGCCCAGAACTGCGATATGCGGTTTTTTCATTTTTCAATCCCCCTGCGGGCGGAAACGCCCTGGTGGAAATAATGTTTGATCTCTTTCATTTCCGTGACAAGATCAGCACGCGCCATTACAGACGGCAGGGCCCCCCTGCCGGTGATCACCAGTTCCACGTTTTCAGGCTTCCGGGCAATGAGGGCCAGCATCTCTGTCTCTGAAATGAGGCTGCAGCTCACCGCCACATTGCCTTCATCCACAATGACCAGGTCATGGGCTCCTGCTGTCAGAATGTCACACAACCTGGCATACCCGGCCCTGGCAGCGGCAACCTCTTTTTCAGATGGTGCGCCTTTGACAAATTTTCCCATGCCGAACTGTTCCACTGTGATATTGTCGAATCTGGATAAGGCTTTTATTTCAGAATAGTTTCCCTGTTTGAGAAACTGTCCCACAAACACCTGCAGGCCCGCCCCTGCCCCCCGGACTGCCAGACCAAGTCCGGCGGTGGTTTTTCCTTTACCGTTTCCTGTGTATACCTGCACATATCCTTTCATTGTGTATCCTTGAAATTGTTATGCTGAAGAAACAGCATATTTATCAATGTAGCCCCTGGGCGTGAACATAAAATCCATGTATTGCAATGATGCACTGGACCCGATGAACAGGATCGTCTGCATCCCCACATCTGCTGAATCCAGCTGGTCTAGCCGGGTAAAGGCAATTGTCTGGTTGTCCCGCATGGCCCCTGTGACAACCGCCACCGGCGTGCTGCCTTTTCTGTGTGCCATGATCAACTCCCGGGCCCGGCCAAGCTGCCAGTCTCTTTTTTTGCTTTTGGGGTTGTACAAAACAATGACAAAATCCGCCATGGCAGCGCTGGTCAACCGTTGTTCTATGGTTTCCCATTTTGTCAGAAGGTCACTCAAAGAGATGGCGGCAAAATCATGGGTCAGGGGTGCCCCGGCAAGGGCGGCCCCTGCTGCCAGGGCCGGAATTCCCGGCACGATTTCCAGTTCCAGCCAAGGGGGGAGCCTGTCTTTTGAAATGGTGTCCTCTGGCCGGAAGACCTCGATGTTTTTTTTGCGGCAGATTTCAAACACCAGGCCGGCCATGGCATATATGCCGGGATCTCCCCCGGAGATCAGGGCGCAGGAACGGCCGGCAAGAGCTTCCTGGATGGCCATCTCCACCCGGTCCACCTCTTTCATCATGCCGGTGGAAATAATTTTTTTGTCTGCCGCCAGTGTCTGGATCAACCGGATATAGGTGGTATACCCGGCAATGCAGTCTGCCTGGGAGATCACCTGTACAGCCCTTTCGGACATGTGTTTCACATGGCCTGGTCCGGTGCCGACAACAAAGAGCCGGTTGGGTGCAGGGCCACAGCCAGGGTTACATCCTGGTTTTTCTTTTTGGGAAGGACCAGGTTGCCGTTGCTGGATGCCAGTATTGCTGCTGCTTCGCATACGCTTTTTACTCCTAAATGTTTTTCAACCATTGCGGATGGGGTCTGGATGGTTTTTACCGATGCTAGTGACGGTGTGTCATAAAATTGTACAGGGATGTGAAAATGGGCTGCCAAGGCCAGAATGCCCGGTTCATCCTGTTTCACCTCTGTTGTGGCCAGAACCGCCACCGCATGCACACTGATGCCGGCAGTGTGCAGGGTTGTTGTGAAAAAATCGCAAATCACATCAAAGGGGGTGTTCCGGTTGCACCCGATGCCCACAGCCAGCACCCGTGGACGCAGCACCAGGGTTTCACGTGAAACTTTTTGTTTCTCCCAGTCGCACACCACGGTCGGCCCCTGTCTGGATGCATCGGCGATCAGGTGCGCAGGAATCCAGGGTCCGACCAGGTGCAGCGGATCATGCAGCTGGATGGGGCGGTTCTGGAGAAAGGCCATGTTAATGGTTTTGATGGCCCTTGGGGTTTCAATAAACAACCCCAAATTTTTTGCCAGAACATCGATGGCCGGCAGATTGTTCACATCCGTTGCCGTGGTGATCACCGGGTCAGCGTTGAGCAGCCGGGCTATATGCCGGGTATAATTATTGGCCTGTCCGATATGGCCGGATATCAGACTGATGGCATGCAGCCCTTTTTCATCCAGGACAACCACTGCCGGGTCCGTAAGCTTTGAAATCACAAGTGGGGCCAGTATCCGGACGGCGATGCCGGTGGAAAAAATAAATACATGGCAGTCATAGGCGCTAAATTGTTCTGATACCGCCTCAGACAGCCGGTGAAACACAACTGGTCTGTCGCCTGCATCTGTGGGTATGGTTGGATTGCCAGCCCTGCCGCCTGATTCATCTGCTTCAGAGGGAATAGTCTTTTCGTGGATCTTGTTTTCAAGTTCGGCGCTGACAAACAGGCGCGCCTGTTTCACATGGGCGCGCAGCTTTTGCCCCAGTGTTTTGCCATTGGGGGTGATTGCCCAGATGGCCACAGCAGCTTCAAAAAAGGATTTATTCTGCGCCATTGCGGTACCCATGGGAAAATCCGGGATCATACAGCTTTGATGGCACCATGTCATGGTCTTTCAAGCAGGCTGCCACCGTTTTGCCCACTATGATGAGGGCATGCCTGGTGATAGCGTTTTTTTTGCAGGTCTGGTCCAGATCTTTTATATGGCAATGGATAATTTTTTCTTCCGGGTGGCTCACCTTGTACGCAATGGCGCAGTATCCATTTTCCCCGTAATGTGCCGTGAGAATTTTCTGCACCTGCAACGCATGTCCCATGCTCAGATAAATGGCCATGGATGCCTGGTGGGCTGCCAGACTTTCCAGATTTTCTGTATCCGGCACCGGGGTCCGGCCGGAAATTCGGGTTAAAATCAGGGTCTGGGTCAACTCAGGCAGGGTGTATTCCATGTGCATGGCGGCAGATGCGGCAAAGGCGGCAGTGACACCGGGAATGACTGAAACCGGGATATCGTTTTTTTCAAGTTCCCGGATCTGTTCAAAAATGGCACCGTACAGAGAGGGATCTCCTGTGTGCAGGCGGACCACCTGCAGACCTGCCTGGTAACCCGTGCGGATGGTGTCAATGATCTGGTCAAGGTGCAACCCCGCACTGGAGATGGTCTCGGTTCCGGGTCTGACCCAGCAGAGCACGGATTCAGGCACCAAAGATCCGGCAAAGATGACCAGATCTGCGGCAGCCAGGGCTTTCATTGCCTTGACCGTGATAAGGTCAGGGTCTCCCGGCCCGGCCCCGGCAAAAATAACAGGATAATACGACGGTTTCATGGGAATAATCCTTTATGACATGGGTTTGGTGCCGGAAATGATCCACACCGGGTTCAATGCTTCAAGCCGGGTTCCGAAAGGCATGGCCTGGGAACGGGATACCTGGACCTGGACCATGGCAGGGGAAAATTGTCTGTTTTCCAGAAAAGTGAAGGCCCTTTCCATGTTCTGGATCAGCACGGTGTTGATTACGAGGACACCGGTTTCCACAAGACAATCACAGGCGGCCTTCAGCACGGTGTCAAGATTTTTGCCGCCGCCCCCCACAAAAATTCGGTCCGGCCGCGGCAGGATGTGGGCTTCATCGGGAAAATCCTGTGGCACCAACTGGATATTGGGGCACCTGAATTTTTTGATGTTATGGATGATGTCTTTTGTCCGTCGCCTGTTTTTTTCAATGGCAAACACGGATCCTTCTGGAATTGCCAGGGCTGCTTCAATGCTCACCGATCCGGAGCCTGATCCAATATCCCAGAAAACATGGTTTTTTTTTACCAGTTTCAGCCTGGAAAGACTGATGCTGCGGATTTCAGATTTGGTGATCAATCCTTTGGCATGCTGGAACAGATCATCATCCATGCCCGGGTACGTTTCATGTGAAACATTTGCCGGGATCTCTTTGTTCCGCAGCAAAATGACCATGTTGGGATGGGAAAATGTATCAGCCATAACATCTGCATAGGAATGATACCAGGTAATCTTCTGGTCCCGGGTGTACCCGATATTTTCAAGCACACAGAACAAAAACCCTGACACATTTTCCCTGATAAGGTTGCGGGCGATAAACACTGGATCTTTTTTTGGGCTGGTTAAAAAGGCAGCTTTTTTTTCACGGGAAAGATCGGCAAATGAAAACCCATCCGTGTTTCGGCCATGAAGGCTTATGATCCGTGCATCGTGCCAGGGCACCTTGATAGCCGCAAAAGCGGCGGCAACACAGGAAATATTGGAAAGTATCTGGATATGTTTTTTGTCGATATGGGTGAGCAAAGTGGCGCCGATGCCGTAAAACAAGGGATCACCTGATGCCAGGACCACCACCTGCCGGGAGACCATCTCGTCTTTGATCCTGCTGATGACACGGTCAATCTGCCGGTCGATGACAAGGGTTTTTGCCTTGTGACCGGCAAAGAGGTGTAAAAGCCGCTGGCCGCCCACCAATACATCTGCGTTCTTAATGACATCCAGCTGCCGGACGGTCAGATCCTCTTTTCCCTGGCCGATGCCGATAATATATATGGGTTTCATCATACCACCAGATAATAAATAGTTCCAATAAGCATAATACTGACAACTCTGAAAGCCTGGCCGGATAATAGCAGCTGCAGCCCTATTTTGGGAGAAAAAATTCCCAGA
>JAABTU010000463.1 GCA_011389715.1 Desulfotignum sp. | reverse complement strand
GGCTTGCCAAGTGGTTGTATATGATGTGATTCTGCGTACCTACTGCCGTCGTAAAATTTAATGGTATGCCCACATATTTGACATTCATAACTGTGAATGCGCTTAACCAGACGAGCTAATTCTGTATCACGGAGAATACGAAATATTGTCGATTCAACTTGTTCAGGAGGATTAGAAATATCAACAGCTTCTTCGGTGTAATATCCGTGCGGCGACTTTATACCACTTAAAATCCTCAAAAATTGAGGATAGCCTCCCGGATCGAGTCTTTGAAATGTTTGGCTAAATTTTTTGAAATTTGGCCAGCATTCCCGCATCGCATCTTGATATATAGGATCAAAGACTTGTATAGAGTTTACATCAAAAACCATATAGCCATTATACCCATCTACTGGCTTTTCTAATGGCTTTATTCCAAGATAAACAGCGGAGGCAATAATGCTTGAATTGGATTGAAAAAGCATGACTGCACCGGATTTTGAATTGATTTTTTTACCGGCATAGCGATAGAACCCATTTCTCTCTCTTGACGAAAGTAATCCAAGAAAAAACTTTTCCTGAAGATCTTTAACACTATGACAATCTTCATGTGTAAATGAATTTATTGTCATTGGTATTATTCTAATTTCTGGAGGCAAATCAATTATATTTTTCTCCAATATACTCTCTTTGATTGTTCTACGAATCAATTCTGCAATCCTCGGTGCGGATGAATTATTTCTTAGGCCATAATCACACTTCTTCCTCCGATCTAATGAGTTGCTTGATGGACACAATCCACGATTTAAAAAACTGATGTTGGTTTGATCTGCGGAAATTATTTCGTCGAAGTTTACACGATGGACTTTAGATGCCTTCTCCCGGTTTTTTGTTTTTAGGTGATCCAAATAAACTTCATCAACTACATGATTACTATTGGCCATGGTCGATATTTTCGAACCTTTAAGTCTCGGAAGTATTTTTCTCAATTCATTGTTTCTCAATGATGTTTCTATTAACGTTCCATCAGCATTGTAATACCCAAATGCTTGGTCTCTTTTGATTTTATCTGTCAAAGGTTTCGGCATTTTCAATATTCCATTTAATCGTATGACTTACAGTGCTGCATATGTTTCTGCCTGAATAGGACTTCCATCCGGGTTTTTCCAAGAAAGAAGCGCATTGTATGCAGTAGGACTTCCCAAATGAAGTGCTGCAATTAAAGTTACTGAGCAATTAGGCTGAAGTATTGGGACAGGGAATTTGCTGTTATAGTCTGAGGTTATTAATGGACTATCTTCGGGTTTTTCTACTAACAACTTAAGCTCAACCTCTTTGGCCTCAACGTCGCTTATGTTTGTGATTCTAAAACGATATGTTTTGCCATCTTTAAATAAATCAAAGGATAATCTTGCTGTGTTTTTTCCTTTTTCTTCACGCAGTAATATTTTCAGTTGTTTCTTAGCTAATTCAGATGTAGCTCGTTGAAGGTCGTTGGATTCTCGTTGAATTTTTCGTTGAACAAACCAAACGACCAAACTTACAAAGGTTGCAATGCATCCTAAAACTATGCTGAGAATTTCGTATTTACTCAATTTCTCTCCATTTATAGGCCGAACAAGTTAATGTGTTGAGCTGTGAAACTTGCATATTGTAATGATATTCGACCAAATTCGTTTAAATTTTATTCAACTTTTCCCTATCAGTAATTCTTAAATATGTAAAGAAATATTGGCAGATCAGGTCGGGTGATCGAAGGCAAAACAGGGTTGTCTGTTGTCAGGATTCAGTTGAAAGCGCTCCGTTCTTTGTTGCTCAAATCACATTTTGATATGGTAGTACAAAGTGTCCGGCTATCATGACTGCTGCCGGAATCGTTTCTGCCAGTAGCCTGGTCTGCGTTTCTGGTGGGCAATTGCAAGGACATTGATTTGTTCGTCAGTTTCAATCACGTAGAGGATACTGTAGGGGAAACGGGTCATCGGTGCCTGCCGCACGTCGCCTCCAACACGCTGATAGCTCAGAGGATTTGCCATGATACGGTGGGTGCTTTTCTCAACTTCATCCAGAAATGTCAGCCCGAGGCAGGCGGCCCTTTCTTCTCAGTAGCGCGCCGCCTTGAGGATTTCGAAATCCGCTTCTTCGTGAAAGGTTATTTGGCGCATAGTATGGCCGTCCGTGCCCTTTGAAAGACATCCTCTGCCGGCACTGCTTTGGCCTTTCCTTCCCGCAGATCATTCAGCCTGCGTTGGGCCTCCTGCACCCAAAGTTGCAGATTTTCCTCTTCGGACGGTGCATCCAGTTTTGATGGGCTCAGTTTCATGATATCAGCTTCGAGTTTTTCGGGATTCATGAAATTTTCTCCTGAAAAAAATAAAGTGTTACAATCTGGGACTTGAATATTGTAATGAAATTTGGCCAAAGAATCAAAAGCTATATTCAATTTCCCTGTGTCAATAATTCCCGTATAAGTTTAGAGATTCTGTCATCCAAGTCTGGTGATCGAAGGCAAACATAGGGTCAGCTACTGTCAGAGGCTAGTGGGGGGCGGTACCTGTTGTTTGAACCATATTTTGCCGCCGGCTGTTACAGGGAGTTGGGCATGCCCTGCGGTGCGAACGTCAAACTGTTTGAGGACATACCTGCCCGCAGTTTTTGACGTTCAGCAGGGCATGCCGTACTCCCTGTCAGCTGGGGCAAACAGGTGAGAACAAGAGGCACCGCCCTCCACGGGTCCATACCCCGCAGGAAAATTCTGGAAAAAATATCAAAAACAAAGTATACTGCCAGGATTGATTTTGCATAATCGGGGCAAGGTATGGGCGGAATTAAAGGCAAGTTATGGGTGTAATTAAAGACTGGTTCAGACGGTATTTTTCAGACCCCCAGGTGGTCATTCTGGCGGTGTTTCTGGTGACAGGCATTGCCACCTTTTTGTTTGCCGGCAGGCACCTGGTGCCGGTCATTGCCAGCTTGATCATCGCGTATCTGCTGGAAGGGGTCACACAATCCCTCCAACGCTTCGGGGCACCCCGGATGCTGGCGGTGGGCACGGTGTTTGTCATATTTTTTCTGGTGCTCCTGGCATTGTTGTTCTGGCTGCTGCCGGTGCTCACCCGCCAGGCCACCCAGCTGCTCCAGGAGGTGCCGGATATGCTCAGTGCGTCCCAGACCCTGATTCTGTCTCTTCCTGAAAAATACCCCACCTTTTTCAGTGAAGTGGAAATTGAAAACGTGCTCAACCAGATCCGGCGGGAGGCGGGCAGCTTTACCGACAAGATGCTGCGCCAGACCCTGTCCTCGGTGATCGGCATCATCACCCTGGTGGTGTACATCGTGCTGGTGCCGCTGCTGGTGTTCTTTTTTTTGAAGGACAAGAAGTTGATCACCGGATGGATCCGGCATCATCTGCCTAAAGAGCGGGGCCTTGCCAGCCGCGTCTGGCAGGGGGTGGATGTGCAGCTGGGCAATTTCATACGGGGCAAGTTCTGGGAAATCCTGATGATCTGGGGCGCCTCCTACCTGACATTCATGCTCATGGGACTCAACTTTTCTTTGCTGCTGGCGTTCCTGGTGGGGGTTTCCGTTCTGGTGCCCTATATCGGTGCTGCTGTCATGACCTTTCCCGTGGCCCTGGTGGCCTATTTCCAGTTCGGCTGGACCGGGGATCTGGCATGGATCATTTTCGCTTATTTGATCATCCAGGTCCTGGACGGCAATGTACTGGTGCCGATTCTGTTTTCAGAGGTGGTGAACCTGCACCCCATTGCCATCATTGTGGCGGTGCTTTTTTTCGGCGGTGTCTGGGGGTTCTGGGGCGTGTTTTTTGCCATTCCCCTGGCCATACTTTTCCAGGGGGTTCTCAATGCCTGGCCCAAGCACCCGGATGATGCGGATGCCGCATAACCATAAGGAAATCTGACCCATGGGACTGTTTCATCTGCAATCCGTATTTTCCCCCACAGGGGACCAGCCCAAAGCCATCGACTACCTGGCCCGGGGGGTGATGGACAATGAACCCCACCAGGTACTTTTGGGGGTCACCGGATCAGGCAAGACATTTACCATGGCCAACATTATTGCCCAAGTGGAAAAACCCAGCCTGATAATTGCCCCCAATAAAACCCTGGCAGCCCAGCTGTACAATGAGTTCAAGGCGTTGTTTCCGGAAAACTGCGTGGAATATTTTGTCTCCTATTATGACTATTACCAGCCAGAGGCATATGTGCCGTCCAGTGACACCTATATTCAGAAGGACTCCTCCATCAATGACATCATCGACAAGATGCGCCATTCCGCCACCCGGTCGGTGCTGGCCCGGCCGGATGTCATTGTGGTGGCATCGGTGTCCTGCATCTACGGTCTGGGTGCTCCGGAAGATTATCTGGATCTGCGCATCACCCTGGCCAGGGGCATGGAAATTTCCCGGGAAAAGGTGATCCAGAAGCTGGTGGAAATCCAGTATACCCGAAATGACACCGACTTTCACAGAGGGGTGTTCCGGGTCAGGGGCGACCGGGTGGAAATATTTCCGGCCTATGAAGAGGACAAGGCCGTGCGCATAGATTTTTTCGGGGACACTATTGAAGAGATCTGTGAGATCGATCCCCTGCGGGGAGAGGTGCTTCATACCTTTGACCAGACAGCCATCTATCCGGCATCCCACTATGTGACCAAGCGCCAGACCCGGAAAAAAGCGGTGGAAGGGATTCTTGCGGAACTCAAAGAGCGGCTGGACGTGCTGCGGTCGGAGAACCGGCTGGTGGAGGCCCAGCGTCTGGAGGAGCGGACCCATTATGATATGGAGATGCTCAATGAGATCGGATACTGCAACGGCATAGAAAATTATTCCCGGCATCTCACCGGCAGGGCCCCGGGGGAGCCACCCCCCACGCTGCTGGATTATATGCCGGATGATTTTCTGTTGTTTTTTGATGAAAGCCACATTTCCGTGTCCCAGCTGGGGGCCATGTACAAAGCGGACAGGTCCAGAAAACTGACCCTTGTGGAATACGGGTTCCGGCTGCCCTCGGCCGTGGACAACCGGCCCCTGAAATTTGCGGAGTTTTCAGCCAGGACATCCCGGATCATTTATGTATCTGCCACCCCGGCGGATTATGAGCTGGAAAAGGCAGGCATCCGGGTGGCGGAGCAGATCGTACGCCCCACAGGCCTGCTGGATCCCCAGGTCCAGGTAAGGGATGCCAGAACCCAGGTGGATGACCTGTACCAGGAAATTGTCAAACGGGTGGAGGCCAATGAACGGGTCCTGGTCACCACCTTGACCAAGCGCATGGCTGAGGATCTGACCGAATATTATGCTGACCTGGGGATTAGGGTGAAATACCTGCATTCCGATATCGCCACCATGGAGCGCATTGAAATTATCCAGGACCTGCGCCAGGGTGTATTTGATGTGCTCATCGGCATCAACCTGCTCAGAGAAGGCCTGGACATACCCGAAGTGTCCCTGGTGGCCATCCTGGATGCGGACAAGGAGGGGTTTTTGCGGTCATTCCGGTCTTTTGTCCAGATTTTCGGCAGGGCAGCCAGAAATGTGTTCGGCCGGGTGATCATGTATGCGGAAAAAGAGACCCGGTCCATGAAAAAGGCCATGGATGAAACCCGTCGCCGCCGCAGGATCCAGAAAGCCTATAACGATGCCCATAATATCGTTCCCGCCACCATTCAAAAACAGCTCAATGTGTTCACCTATCCAAGACAAGGCACAGATGCGGCACAAGAAGCTGCCTCGGTGAATGAAGAGATAAAGGCCTATGATGCAGAGGAACTCAATCTGGATGACCTTATCCGGGACCTGGAATGTAAGATGAAAAAGGCGGCGGAAAAGCTGGAGTTTGAACAGGCAGCCCGGTACCGGGATAAGATCAGGCAGTTGACGGAGATGGTGCCGTTTTGACTGGACTATATACTGCACTTGCGGAAAAATACCTCCAGTCACCCCACAGCCCCGGGGTCTATCTGATGAAGGATGCCGAAGCAAAGATTATTTATGTGGGAAAGGCCAAAGACCTGAAAAAGCGTCTGGGATCCTATTTTGCCAAACAAAATCACCCGGACGGCAAAACCACGGCCCTGCTGGCCATGGTCAGGGATTTCGACCTGATCATCACTGCTTCGGACCATGAGGCCTTTATCCTGGAATCCAACCTGATAAAGGAGCACCGGCCCAGGTATAATGTGCTGCTCAAGGACGGCAAAAATTATCCGCTGCTGCGCATTGACATACATGCACCCTTTCCCGCCATCCAGCGGGTGCGCAAAATTACAAACGACCATTCCCTGTATTTTGGGCCCTATTCCTCTTCCAGCAGCGTGACCCGGACCCTGCGGCATATCCAGAAAATTTTCAAGCTCAGAAAATGCAGAGACACCCAGTTCAAAAACCGGTCCCGGCCCTGCCTCAATTATCAGATCAAGGAATGTACAGGACCCTGCTGCCGGAAGGTGGATGAGACAGCCTACATGCAGCAGGTCAAAGATGCGGTCTTGTTTTTAAAGGGCAGGCCCGGCCAGGTGATGCAGAAGTTAAAAATTGAGATGCAGGCCCATGCAGCCTCACGGGAATTTGAAAAAGCGGCCCAGAAAAGAGATGCCATGTTTGCCATAACCAATATCATGGAAAAACAGGTGGTGGTGTGCACTGACCTGAAGGACCGGGATGTGATGGGAATGGCTGCCAGAGAAGGGATGGCTGTTGTCACGGTGATGCTTGTCCGGTCCGGCCGGCTGGTGGATACGGTGCATTATCCCCTGGATCCCGGGTTCAGGGAAAATGATGAAATCCTGCGGGCTTTTTTGTGGCAGTATTATGGCAAAACACGGTTTTTGCCGAATGAGGTGCTGGTGGACAGGGAGGTTGAAAACCTGGACGACCTGGCATCTGTGCTGCGGGAAAAAAAAGAGAAAAAAGTGAAGGTGTATGTGCCGATGCGAGGGGAAAAACGCCGGCTGGTGGAGATGGCCTGTGTCAATGCCGGCCGGGAACTGGAAAAGCTGCTGGCCAGAGAAGAGGCTGCCAGATCCGCTCTGGCCATGCTCCAGTCCCTTTTACAGATGGACCGGCTGCCCGAGCGGATCGAATGTTTTGACAATTCCAGCCTGGCAGGAAAGGACCCGGTATCATCCATGGCGGTGTTCACCAATGGGCGGCCGGAAAAAAATGCCTACCGCAGATATATCATCCAGGATATTGACCAGCCCGATGACTATGCCTGCATGACCCAGGTGCTGACACGGCGGTTTTCAAAACCGGAAAAAGAGATGCCCCGGCCGGATCTGCTGGTGGTGGACGGTGGAAAAGGGCAGCTGGGCATGGCCATGTCAGTGCTCGGGGAACTGGGACTCCAGGGCAGATTTGCAGTGGCCGGCCTGGCCAAAAAAGATGAAGCAAAAGGCGAAGACCTGGACAAGATCTATATTCCCGGCCGGGCCAACCCCGTGAACACCGCATCTGCCAAAAAGGCGCTGTTCCTGCTCCAGCAGGTGCGGGACGAGGCCCATAGGTTTGCCGTCACCTTCCAGCGCAGGCGGCGTGAAAAACGGGGCAGCCTCTCTGTTTTTGATACTATTCCCGGCATCGGGCCCAAAAAGAAAAAACTGCTGCTCACCCGTTTCAAAGGGGTGGAAAATCTGAAAAATGCCTCTGTGGAAGAGATTGCAACAGTTCCGGGCATCACAACAGATCTTGCCAGAAAGCTGCTGGACCGGGTGAATGCGGACCTGCTTTAGTCTGTAATGGGGAAGGTTTCCCAAACACCCACAACACCTTTTTTGCTTTACACAGGCTTTTGTAAAGTATAGTAGTCAGGCATGTGTTACATAACCGCCTTGTTTGGAGAAAGACCATGACAGAAAAATTTGATGAAAACCCGGACGACAACTCTGAAGAATTGAGTTTTGAAGAACTTTTTGCATCCTATGACGACAACATGGGCCGTGAACTGAAACCCGGTGATATGGTGGAAGGAAAGATCATATCTGCGGGCAGGACCAGTGTGTATATCGATACCGGCACCAAAAGTGACGGTGTTGTGGAAAAACAGGAGCTTCTGGATGAAACCGGAGAATTTCCTTTTCAGGCAGGTGACGTCATCACCCTGTATGTGGTGTCTTTGAGTGAAAGTGAAATCATCCTGTCCAAAGCCATTTCCGGTGCAGGCAAAGCAGCTTTGCTGGAAGATGCGGCCCAAACCAAAACCCCTGTGGAGGGAAAGGTAAAGGCTGTCATCAAGGGCGGTTTCAATGTGGATATTCTGGGGAAAAGAGCTTTTTGCCCGGTGAGCCAGATGGATGTCACATATGTGGAAAACCCGGAGGATTTTGTGGGCCAGACCCTGCATTTTCTGGTCACCCGGTATGAGGAAAACGGCCGCAATATTGTGGTATCCCGCAAAGACCTGCTCGTTGCACAGATGAAAGAGGCCCAGGAGGCGTTTCTGGCAGATGTGGCAGTGGGAGATCTGCTCCATGGAACCGTTACCCGGCTCATGTCATATGGGGCATTTGTCGAGCTGGCACCGGGTGTGGAGGGCATGGTGCATATTTCCGAGCTGGGCTGGTCCAGGATCGAAAAACCGGATGAGGTGGTGAAGCCCGGGGATGCAGTGCTGGTCAAACTGCTGAAAATAGACCATATGGAAGGCCAGGACCTGCCCAAAATTTCCCTGTCAGTAAAACAGACAGCCGAAGATCCCTGGGACAGTATGGGCAAGGCGTTCAAGCCGGGTGACCAGGTGACCGGAAAAGTGGTGCGCCTTGCCGGTTTTGGTGCGTTTGTGGAAATTGCGCCGGGCGTGGACGGCCTGGTGCATATCAGTGAAATGAGCCATACGAAAAGGGTCATGCGGTCGGAGGATGTGGTTGAAAAAGGCGAACAGGTCCAGGTGGTGATTAAATCCATTGATATGGATGCCAAACGGGTCTCTTTGAGCATCAAGGATGCCTTGGGGGATCCCTGGACCGGGATTTCCGTGAAATACAAGGCAGGGGATATTCTGGAAGCCAGGCTGGAGAAAAGAGAAACCTTCGGTCTGTTCATCGGTCTGGAACCGGGGGTGACCGGCCTGATGCCTGTATCAGCCATCAAGAGCGCTGCCGATGCCAAATCCTATGATACTTTGAAGCCCGGGGATGCCGTCACCGTGCTGGTCCGGCAGGTGGATGAGGAAAACCGGCGTATCACTTTGGCACCCCCGGACCAAAAGGATACGGAAAACTGGCAGCAGTTTGCCGAAAACCAGAAGGAAAAACCGGTGGGCACCATGGAAAGTGTTTTCCTGGAAGCCATGAAAAAGAAGAAATAGCAGGCCAAAAGAAATGATATGCGGCCGTGGGAATTGCCGGCCGTGGTGAAAGGATGGTGCAGATGGTCCAGCAAATACAGGGCAAACGGATTTTATTTGTGGATGATGAAGACTATCTGGCCCAGGTGGGCCGGGAAATGCTGGAAGATTACGGATATGAAGTGGAGATCATGACCCGTTCCCCGGAAGCATTTGCATTGTTTAAAAAAAATCCGTTTCACTATGATGTGCTGATCACCGATTATACCATGCCGGAAATGACTGGTGATCTGCTCATGGAAAAAATCCGGCAGATCAGGCCGGGGCTGCCCGTGATCATCTGTACAGGGATTACACCGCCCCCCGAAGTTTTAGAGAGGATAAAGGGCGCCACCCTGCTCATGAAACCTTTTGATTTGGTGGATCTTCTTGAGGCGGTGCACCATTTCTGGGACACAAAAGATCCTGCTTCATGAACCGGTCCCTGTTTGTCACAGACCTTGACGGCACCCTGTTCAATGATGACAAAACCATATCAGAAAGAGACCTTGACACCCTTGCCCGGCTGCGGTCCAGGGGTGTCGTGGTTGCCATTGCCACCGGCCGCAGTCTCTACTCCTTTCAAAAAGCCCTGGCCGCAATGAACCTGGAAAAAGATCTGCTGCCGGTGGATTATCTTTTGTTTTCCACCGGTGCCGGTATCCTGGACATAAAACAGAATAAGATTCTCCGGAACTCTGCCATTTCCAGGCGGGATGTGTTAAAGATCACCACCTGTTTCGACCAGGCAGGATTTGACTATATGGTCCACAAGGCCATTCCGGACACTCATTTTTTTTTCTACAAATCCCGGGGACATGAAAATCCGGATTTTTACAAGCGGATTGATTTGTACCGGTCCTTTGCCAGTCCCCTGCATCCTGAATCCGAGGTGTATGCATCAGCGACCCAGGTGCTGGCTGTGGTGCCCCGGGGGCTTGTATCCGGTCAGCTGGCTGAGCTGAAATCAGCGCTGGCCGGATACAGCGTGATCCATGCCACCTCTCCTTTGGACCATCGGTCCGCCTGGATAGAGGTGTTTCATCCCAAAGCTTCCAAAAGTCAGGCAGCTGCATGGCTTGCAGCAAGATTCCAGATTCCGCGCACCCGGGTGGTTGCCGTGGGAAACGATTTCAATGACCAGGATCTGCTGAAATGGGCCGGCCAGAGTTTTTGTGTGGCCAATACCGTGCCCGGCCTGGATACCGGTGTCCTGATGCCGGTTTCCAACAATGCCCACGGGGTAAGCCGGGCTGCCGGCATGTCAGGCCTGCTAACAGCTAACAGCTAACAGCTTTCTGTTACCCGCCAGGGCATGAATGTTACTACAGGGCTTTGACCAGTTGTTTCATGTCCCTGACAGCCTGGTCCATCCCCACAAGCACCGCTCTTGCGACAATGCTGTGGCCGATGGAAAATTCCCTGATTTCACGGAGCCCTTCAAAGGCCTTGATGGTGTTGTAACAGATTCCGTGTCCGGCATTGACCCCCAGTTTGATTTTGGTGCCGATCTTGGCGGCATCCACGATGCGTAAAAATTCCCGCCGGGCTTCGGCCTCGGTTGCGGCATCACAAAACGCGCCGGTGTGGATTTCGATCATATCTGCATCGATTTTATGGGCGATTTTGATCTGGTCCAGATCCGGGTCAATGAATATGCACACCTTTATTCCCGCGTTTTTGAGGGTGGATACCGCTTCTCTGACGGTATCCTGGTGGGTGACCAGGTCCAGGCCCCCTTCAGTGGTCAGTTCTTCTCTTTTTTCCGGGACCAGGGTGACGGTATGGGGAAGAATATCCAGGGCGATTCCCAGCATCTCGCTGGTGGCGGCCATCTCCAGAATGAGTTTGGACTGCACGATCTGTCGGAGGAGCCGGACATCGCGTTCCTGGATATGGCGGCGGTCCTCTCTCAAATGTACCACAATGGCGTCTGCACCGGCGGTTTCCGCCGCTACGGCCGCAGCCACAGGGTCAGGATAATCGATCCCCCGGGCCTGGCGCAGGGTGGCCACATGGTCCACATTCACAGCTAATTCTGCCATTTGTTTTTCCTTTCCTGGTTTAAAATGCCTCTAAATCCGGGTTGTTTTCAATACGCCTGAGAATTTCAAGGCTCTTGTTTTCCATTTCGCCTGAATCGGCTGGTGTTGTTTCGTGGTCATATCCCAGCAGGTGAAGAATCCCGTGGACCAGGAGCTGGGAGATCCTTTCATCCAGGGTGATGCCTGCTGCATCAGCTTCTTTCTGTGCGGTTTGTGCGGATATGACCACATCTCCCAGCAGATCCGGGGTGATGCCGGAAAATTCTCCTTCCTGCATGGGAAATGCCAGTACATTGGTGGGTCTGGATATTCCCCGGAAAGTCTGGTTGAGTGCCTGTATCTGTGTATCATCCATGATCACAATGGAGAGCTCATGCTGGTTACAGCCCAAGGCGTTTAAGATCAGTTCTGTCTTTTTGTGCAGGGCTGGGGTTGGCACCATTTGTTTTTGCCGGTTGTCTATCAGAATCTTTGGGGCTGTCATTTTTTTCTTTTTTCTTTTCCTGGGGTTTGTCCGTATACTCGATGCGGCTGTGATAAATGCTGGTCAGGATATTGTTAAAGCTTTTGGCGATCTGGTGGAGATCCTTGAGGGTGAGTTCGCACTCTTCCAGCTGGCCGTCGGCAAAGATATTATTGATCAGTTCCTTGACCCGTCCCCTGATCCTGGCAGGCGTAGGACGTTCCAGTGCCCGCACCGCCGCTTCCACCACATCTGCCAGCATGACGATACCGGTTTCCCGGGTCTGGGGTTTGGGGCCTGGATACCGGAAATTTTCTTCGTTTATATTGTCTTTCCCGCTTTTCAGTGCTTTGTTGTAAAAGTACTTGATCAAAGATGTACCATGGTGCTGGGTGATTCCTTCAATGATTTCATTGCCCAGTTTATAGGTTTTTGCCAGTTCCACGCCTTTTTTGACATGCTGGATGAGGATGAGGGCTGACATGGACGGAGACAGCTTGTCATGCCGGTTTTTCCCGTCTGCCTGGTTTTCAATGAAATACATGGTTTTGTCCAGCTTGCCGATGTCATGGTAATACGCCATGACCTTGGCCTTGAGGCTGCTGGCGCTGATGGCGGAAGCAGCCGCTTCCGAGAGGGTGGCTACAATGACACTGTGGTTGTATGTGCCCGGGGCCTCTATCATCAGTTTTTTGATCAATGGCTGGTCCAGATTGGAAAATTCCAGGAGTTTGGCCTCTGTGGTGTAATCAAACAGAATTTCAATCAACGGGGTGAATCCGATGGTCAAAGTGGCGGCAAACACCCCACCGCAAAAAGCGATGAGAATCTCTTTGGCCAGCAGCACAGGCTCTGGCTGAGCAAGGGAATAAAACCCCAGGGAAATGGCCAGAGCCGCATTGAACAGAGACAATTTGAACCCGGCCATGATAAAGCTTTTGCGTTCCCGGCTCTCGCGTACCAGAAAGGCGGCAGCACTGCAGCTTAAGAAGAAAAAGATAAACACCTCAAAACTGCCGCCAAAGGACAGGCCTGCCAGAACAGAGAGCACCAGGGCAAAATATATGGCGATGTCAAAACCCAGAAACAGGCAGCAGATCATGGCTGCGGCCGGCAGGGGGATAGCCATGAAAAAAGATGCCGATGCCAGATCCCATGCCTGGTTGGGATCTGCAGACTGGACCAGAAACGTGGATATCTTGACAAAGCCCAGGTACAGAACAAGCCCCAGTGCCAGAAAAATCATATGTTTGTTATGGTCGTTTCTCAGGGTTTTGTGGTCTTTGAAAAACAGCAGATAGGAAACCAGAATCAGAAAAAAAGTAATCAGGGCAATCCCGGTGGCAGACACGTAAATGGTTTTTCCTGCCACCTGATCCTGGAGAGCGTTCAGTTTGATCAGTTTGGTTTTGGTTACCCGTTCACCCTCCCTGAGGATCATTTCTCCTGCCTTGATCTGGTACATGACAGGGTTGATATCGGCCTGGGCAGCCAGGATTCTTTTCTGGGTCTCGCTTTTATTCATGAAAATATTGGGCTGCA
>JAABTU010000461.1 GCA_011389715.1 Desulfotignum sp. | reverse complement strand
TTCCTGACCTTTGAAATCTGGATCACCATCACCCTTTTGTATTTTGTCCTGACTTTTTCTTTGTCCCGGTCCATATCATTTTTTGAAAAAAAGATGGCCATCCGGCAGTAACAGCCTTTCCCTGCCTATTTGGGCCTGGCCATGTAAAATTTGAAATCACTGGGTAAAATATCGTTGGCAATCAGGCTGTTTTCATGATGAATGAGAAGCTCCACAATGGCATCGTGGTATTTGTTGTCAGGATCATAATTGCCGGCAGTATTTTAAAAAATTAAATTATTCAGCATACCTCCCCAATTTTTCTCTTCAATTATCTCAAACGATTGTTGTAATGCTGATGCGATATTTTCCGAACGAACCGCTTCTGTTTCATCAACTTCTATCATGGTTTCGACAGAAGGTCTTCTTATTTCTTCCATTGTCTGCTTGGTCCCCAAACCCTTCACCGCAGCCCAGAGAAAGCACATGCCCGGCATATCCCTCTTTAAAATATTTATCCCGCATATAATCTATCCAGTAATAATTGCGATCGCCTGTTACAAGATAATTATGGTTCAAAGCAACCTTGTTTATTCCGCCCCAGGACCGTTTTGCAAAATCCTTCTTTACCTCTTCGGAAGCCAGCTTATCCCAAAAATGTTTGGTCTTTTTTTTTCTCATCATAGAAATCAATCCTTGTTAGATGTAATGGAAAGTATCTGTTTTTTGGGGAGAAAAGTCCCGGGCTGAAATCAAACCCTGTTTCATGCAGTTGTACAGATGAGATTATTCTATAGCAATTCACGGGGGTTTTATCAACTGGACCCGCATATCTGCCGGGCTCCGGTGACAAGCCCCTGCCTGCTGAAGATTGGTTTTCCCGGGCCAGCGGACCTGTTGGCGGTCGGTTGGCATTTTTAAGTTCCGCAAGGAAGATGGCTGGCATGAGTATGGCGGCTTTGCCTGAGAAAGCCGGTGCCGTGGTCAGCAAACAGGCAATAAGCAAGTATGAGAAGGGGCTGATCAATCCGAGCAGTGATGTTCTGATTGAATTGGCCAGAGCTCTTGATGTTAAAGTGGATTATTTTTTCCGACCAGCCCGTTTCGCAATTACTGGGCTTGAATTCCGGAAAAAATCCATGCTCACCAAAAAGATAGAAGAGCAAATTAAATACCAGACCTTGGATTTTCTTCAAAAGTACCTGGAGATCGAGGATGTCCTGAATCTTCAGATTAAGTTTGACAATCCTGTAAGCCAGCCAAAAATAAGAACTTGGGCAGATATCAATATGGTTTTTTTTCAAAAGCTTGATTTTTTTTCTTTTCTTGATTTAAATTTGTTGTCCTGATACAGGTACAATATGTTGTACCTGTATCAGGATGGAGATAATATTTCGGATTATGGAGGATTTTTTATGGTTTGGTTAACAAAAAGCAAGTTCTTATCCCTAAAGGTAAGCAAAGTAATTTTGCTGCTCTGTTTTTTGTGTCTTTTGGCCACGCAGGTTTATGGCGCAACGTACACTATTTCTGTGAACCAGTTTGTCGAGCATCCGGCCCTTGACGCTGTTTTGAAAGGCATGCAGGACTACCTCAGCGATAATAATGTGGATGTTGAATTTAACGTCCATAATGCCCAGGCCAATATGCCCACAGCCAATCAAATTGCCCAGCAGATGATTGGAGAGAAGGCCGACCTGCTGGTTGCCATTGCCACCCCTTCTTCCCAGGCATGCGCTCAGGCGTTGAAAAAGGCTCCTGCCGATCTGAAAAGACCGCTGATTTTCACCGCTGTGACAGACCCCGTTGCAGCCGGCCTGGTTGATAATCTAGAAAATCCCGGCGGCATGATCACCGGTGTCTCCGATATGCTACCGGTAAAAAAGCATCTGCAGATGGTCTTGGAGTATAAGCCTGGAATTAAGCGGCTTGGTGTTCTGTATAACGCTGGCGAGGCTAATTCTAAAGCTGTTATTGCGACGATCAAGGAACTCAGTGATGAAATGGGTTTTAAAGTTGTAGAGGCAACTGCTGCCAAAACTGCCGATGTCTACCAGGCGGCAAAAAGCCTTGTCGG
>JAABTU010000460.1 GCA_011389715.1 Desulfotignum sp. | reverse complement strand
TAGGTTTCACTGACATCAAAATGCTCCGGGTCGTCAAAATGGGCCATGGTTTCTTCAAATTCTGCAATGAACCGGTCCATGGAAAACCGAAGCGTCTTTTTTTCCAGATCCAGAAGTATCCCGGGGAAATGCTCTGCTGCCTGGACATACATGTCTTCATAATAGCTGAGATGGGGCAGCTGGGGCCAGAACGGGATATCCAGGGTGAGGGCCGCTTTGATTGCCTGTTCCACGTCCGTGTGCGGCATCACCGCCATGGCGGTGGTCAACAGATTACCGGGGATGGGCATCGCATTCTCCTTTTTTTCCGGTTTTCAACAGACGGAATGTCTGGTGTTTTTTGTGCTTTCATGGCCTGAATCATTCTTGTCATATTCTGTAGCATCCTATACTATTATATATCACAGCCAGGGCTCTGAAGGAATTGATTCATGTCAAATTTTTCAGGGATTGATTTTATTTTATGGATTTGATCTATATCAAGGACTGGGCCGCACCATTTTCATAGTATCTTTGTAAACACAATGTGAGGAAAGGCATGGATCCTTTTGAAACATTACTGGAAGAATCAGCCACCGCCCATGGACACCTCTGCCCGGGCCAGGTGGTGGGGGTCAGAATGGCCATGCTCGGATGCCGGCTCATCGGTCTGGACAACCCGAAACGCCGGGAGCAGATCAAAAAACTGCTGGTGTATGTGGAGATGGACCGGTGCACGGCCGATGCAGTGGCCCATGTAACCGGGGTCAAACTGGGCAGAAGAAGTCTGAAATTCATGGATTACGGGATTATGGCCGCCACCTTTGTCAATCTGGAAACAAACCGGTCATACAGGATTCTTTCCACGGAAGCATCCCGGGACCTGTGTGATATCTATACCCCGGAGATTGCTGACCGGGCCGGCAGGCAGACAGCTGCCTACAAGCGCATGCCTGACAACGTGCTGTTCAGGGTCCAGCAGGTCCGGGTGCATATCAGTGAGCTGGACCTGCCCGGTCCCACCCGGCAGAAGGTCTTGTGCAGCCGGTGCGGCCAGATGATAAGAGACGGCCGGCACAGGGAAGAAAACGGCCGGGCCGTCTGCAGGCCCTGCACCGGGAACGGGTATTTTTCCCATGCCAGGGAAATTACCTGGCCGGACATGAACTGGTCACCCGTCAATTGAAAAAGGAGGATCTGTGGTGCAAAAAAAAATCCATGTCAAAGATGCGGTGGGCAAGCCCTTGAGCCATGACATCACGGAAATAAGACCGGGCGAATTCAAGGGCCCGGCGTTCCGAAAAGGCCATACTGTCTGTGATGAAGATATCTGTCACTTACAGAAACTGGGGAAAAACCATTTATACCTTATCGATCTTGACGACGATGAGATCCATGAGGATCAGGCAGCTGCCATCCTGGCAAAGGGTCTGGCCGGCACGGGGGTTTCCTGGCACGATGACCCGAAAGAGGGTAAGATCAGTCTCTACGCGGAAAAAGACGGGCTACTGAAGGTGGACAGTGCCGCCCTGGCCGCCTTCAACATGGTGGATGAGGTGATGTGTGCATCTTTGCACAGTTATACGCTGGTGGCAAAAGGGCGGAAGGTTGCAGCCACCCGGGCCATTCCCCTGGTGATGAAAAAAGCCCCGGTGGAGCGGGCCGCAGCCATTGCGGCCCGGAACGGCGGAATTTTTAAAGTGCTATCTCTGAAACCCGGGCATGCAGGCATCGTGATCACCGGAAATGAGGTGTTCAACGGCCTGATCACTGATAAATTCGCTCCGATTCTGCAGAAAAAGGTGACAGATCTGGGATCTGCCGTATCAGGCATCGTGTTTGCCCCGGATGATGCATCCCTTATTCAGCAGGCAATCACCACCCATTTGGCAGACGGGTGTGACCTGATTCTGCTCACCGGCGGCATGAGCGTGGACCCGGACGATGTCACCAGAAAGGGCATTCACCTGGCCGGAGCAGATGAGATGCATTATGGGGCCGCGGCCCTGCCCGGGGCCATGTTCATGGTGGCCTATATCGGTAAAACCCCTGTGATCGGGGTGCCGGCCTGCGGGCTGCATCACCGGACCACTGTTTTGGATCTCATCCTTCCGCGGCTTCTGGCCGGTGAACATATCGGTAAAAAAGAGCTGGCATT
>JAABTU010000459.1 GCA_011389715.1 Desulfotignum sp. | reverse complement strand
CACTGTATGCCAAAGTGATTTCCTGTTTCCGGAGCAGTTCCAGCATCCGGATTTTTTTTGCGGAATCATTTTCCAATGATACGCCCGCTGAGGACAGATTCGTCAGAGCTGCATGCTGCCGCTGCAGCAGATGCTCTACCGCTGACAACCGGTATGTAAAAAAAATGAAAAAAACCGCCAGAACAAGGGCCAATGACATCAGGGCCAAAGGTACCAGCCTCCGGTGACTGCCTGACAAATCATTTGACTTCAATGCAGCTGTTTCCCGGCCATCAGATATGTCCTTGATGGCGGACCTGTCTTCGGGGGCAGCTTCAGGAGAGACGGGGGCCGGTTCCGGCGGCATATCGGAAAGACGGTCCAGCAGCCGGAAACAGGCCAGGTCGGCATCACACTGGGGGCATGTCTCCATATCCCGGGGAATATAGGCATACTGGCAGACCTGGCATTGGATCCGATCGGTTGTCACCGGGTAATTCCTTTGTGAATTTTTCCGGTTCTTTCTTCAAATCGGTGCAGGATTTTTTTTACTCTGGGCATGATTTCATGAAAGAGGGTCTCTGTCTGTTTCATATCCTGTTTCATGATCGCCCCCATGAGTTTTGATATGTCCTCCTTGAATTCTCCGGCCCGGTCGGGATCATGCTGATCGCAATAATCGTGGGCTTTTTGGACCTGCATCAAAAAAATGATGTCCGGAAAATCGTGGATGCATCGGGATAAATCTTCATACGCAGCCATATTTTCCTCGTAAGATCCGGTAAGGTTCATCTGTTTGAGATGCGCGATCTTTTTTTGGAAACGGGCCTTATCATCGCTGGTCAACAGCATGCCAAAATGACCCAGCGCATTTTGTGCAAAATTGATGGTGCTGTAACAGGTGATTCCGTTTTCCGAAAACCGGCGGGTTTTTTCGATTTTCATTTCAGCAAGTTGGTGGACCGGTTCGACCACCTGTCCGCTGTCCGGGTCGATCACCTGATGGATATCCTGAATCGCGGAAACGATCCGGTTGGTCATGTCTTGTGTGGTATAAACGGAAGTCTCTTTTTCATTGACGTCGTTGATCATGGTTTCCACTTCCCGGAACAGGGTCTCATCGGCCCGGCCCCGGGACAGGGTCCGGCTCAGGTGGACATCCGGAAATTCCCTGAGTGATACGTCAACCGATACCAGGTTGTTTTCATCGATTTTCAATGTGATCTCGATGCTGAATACAGTGGATTCATCTGAATCCCTTAGATTGTCCCAATGTTTTTTCAGGGTTTCCCTGTCGATACCCAGCCACAGGTCTCCGATGGATTCCTCTATCTCGTTGACCCGGTTGAAAAATTTCATATGAACCAGCTGCTGATCATCCTGGACCAGCTTGAACACCTCGGTCTGCTCACAGGGCAGCGGGGTGTTTTTTTCGACAAACAGATGTTTGTCGCCATTTTCAAGCACCACATAATAGTCATGGGCTGTGGAATGAACAATGTCCAGAACGCCCTGGTCAATGGTGTGTTTTTCCAGGTCGAACCCGCAATGCGGGCAGGTGGTCTCGGTCTGTGACACCGATTTTCCACATCCGGCGCATTCATAGGTTTCCGACAGACGGTGGCTTAAAATCGCCGCACCCTCCGCAATGGCCAGCATGGGACGGTCATGCACCAGCACTTTTTTTGCCCCGAACATCTGCTGGACAGCCGCAATGATACAGGGAATGTGGGAACTGCCTCCCACCAGCAGTACCCTGTCGATCAGATCCGCAGGGATATGAAGGTCGGTCAAAAGCCTGTCGGTCAAATCCATGGCTGTCTCCACCACGGGCTGGACAAGGGTTTCAAACCGGTCCCGGGTCAGGGTCACATCCACGTCCAGCAGATCATCGTCTTCATCCTTGAGCAGGCCCAGGATTTCAATATAGGCTTCCTGTTCCTGACTCAACCGGATTTTGGCCTGCTCAACCTGAACTTTCAACTCTCCCAGAAATTGGTTTTTCACACGATCCGTCTGTTGATCGATCAATGCATGGATATTTTCGATATCATTTTCCCGGGCCGTTATCTCCAATACGTGATCCATGAGATTCCGGTCGATATCTTCTCCGCCCAGCCACATGTTGCCGCCTTTGCCCTGCTCGATGAACTGGCCCCCGCTGATGGTCAGAACCGACAGGTCAAA
>JAABTU010000458.1 GCA_011389715.1 Desulfotignum sp. | reverse complement strand
TTCATCTCCACCAGTGCCATAGTCATGACCGCTCCGACACCTGGTACCGCATTTTCAAAAGCAGATGCAGCCCCCACCTTTCAATGGGAGACCTATACAGGCACCAGCAGTTATTCATTGGTTCTGGCCCATGTGGGCGCTGTGGGTTTTGATAAGATCATTCAGGAAGACAACCTGACCTTGAACCTTCTTCCCATGGACAATGCCGCCTGGCAGACCATGCCCTCAGGCACCTGGTACTGGACAGTGCTGGGGTATGACGGATCCGGGACGATGATGCCCACGGATTTCACTATTTTCGACTTTACCGTGGACAGCAGCAAATAAGGGCGGAAATACCAGCGCCTTTACAAGTGCAATAAGCCGGTCAAGCAGTATTACATCTATGTCCATGATGCAGTTCCGGGTGGTCCCTGTCAGTGGCAAAATCTGTGCCGTAATGGGGGGAACCCACCAGGGTGGCGGACCCGTCATACGCCTCGATCCCCCGGGTGATGTCATACTGTGACATCAGACCGATCGCAATGAAAAAAGTCTTGACAAACCAGTTCATATCTGTGCCCTTAATAAGGGCTGACCGGCAATCCTTTTTGCAGATGGAATGAAGCAATGGAGATACGACACGAGTATGTAGCAGGGGCCTGAAGAAAAAAATGAATTCCTCCCGTACCTTTTTCTTTGTTTTTTTACCCCTGCTGCTCACAGGGACCTTTCTGCTGTTTCTGCCCGGCCTGCATGCCCCTTTTATATTTGACGATTGGCAGGTTCTGGTGCATTCAGACTGGGCCACCGGCAAAATCCCCTGGTATCTGGGGTACCGTCCCCTGCGCAATTTATCCTATACTGTGGACCTTTTTTTCGGGGAGATGGCCCCGTTCACCTTTCATCTCTCCAATCTGGTCTACCACCTGACCAACATCGGATTGTTCGCCATTTTGGCCGGATGGATCATCCGGCCCGACATCCGGGGGCGCCGGATTCTGATAATGGGGGCCTGCATCGTATTTGCCGTACATCCTGTCCAGGTTGAATCGGTGACCTACATATCCGGCAGAAGAGATCTGTTGTATGCGTTGTTTTATCTGGCTGGACTGCTATCTTTTTTCCTGATGCTGCGGCATGAAAAACCAAAGAGGGCATGGCTTGTTCTGTTATTGTTCACCATGCTGGCAACCGGGGCAAAGGAATCGGGCATCACCCTGCCGCTGGCTGCCATTTTTTTTATGCCGGTGGCGCTTGATGGTTTCAACAAAACACAACTGCCGGCCGCCATGACCGGGAAAAACCGGTTTATGGTTTTGGCAGGCGCAATCCTGGCGGGCGGTTGTCTCCTGGCGTATATACTGGCCATGGCGCTTCCTGTCTTGAACGCCGGCCTGATGGGAGACAACCCGGTGTTACACCTTGAAAATGTCTGTGTGCTGCTGTTCAAATATCTCTTCATGGCCCTTTGGCCGGCAGACCTGGCCATTGATTATTCTGCTGAATCATTGTCCTTCATCACCAGTCATGTCAACATCAAAGGCCATCTGGCATTGACTGTCATTACGCTTTTCACCGGTGCATGTGTTGCGGCAAGGGCCGGATGGCTCAAATCCCGTATCCGGGAAAACCCGGATGTCCAGTTGATCATAACCGGATGGATGTGGTTCATCATCATCATGCTGCCCATGAGCAACATCATTCCCCATGTCGAGCGGTTTGCGGTCCACTACCTGTACCTGCCTGTCCCGGGAATTTTCCTGGTCATCTGGGGTGCGGTTTCACTGTTGTTGAAGCAATTACCTGCAACCGGGCTGCACCACCGGAAACGGTTTGTCATTGCATGTCAATGCATCCTGATTGTCTCCATGACCGCGGCATTGTCCGTGGCCACCCACCGGCAATTGTACTGGTGGGCAGATGAACTGCGCATCTGGGAAAAAACAACCCGGATCAATCCCAGCTGTGCCAGATCCCAGGCCAATTATGGCATGGCCTTGTTACGGCATGACCAAAAAGAAAAAGCCCGGGAGGCATTTGCGGCATCGCTGGCAGTGAGGCCGTTAATTCCGGCATACATCGGGCTTTCATTCATAGCCATGGAGAATCGACAGCTCAAGGAAACCAAAGAGCTGCTGTCCCATGTACCGGTAGGAAATCCGAAATTTGAACGTGACAGGCTGTTTATCCAGGGTTGGATTGCCCTGCAGGAAAACAAC
>JAABTU010000457.1 GCA_011389715.1 Desulfotignum sp. | reverse complement strand
CATGATGGTGTGGCCGATATTTCAGATGCGGCTGATGTGTGGGGGAAAGATGTATGGGAATCAACGGATGCACTCCGAAAATTTGTAGGGGATGATCTGCTTCAGACCATGATGATCGGCCCTGCAGGCGAGAAAGGGTCTGATTATGCCCAGGTCTGTTTTAACCACTGGAACAGTCCGGACCGGTTCGGGTTCGGCAAATTATTCGGAACCAGAAATCTGAAAGGATTTGCTTTCAGAGGTATGGGAATGATAGAGGTTGCAGAACCTGAAGAATTTGTTGAACGCTCCCTGGAAATACTCAAAACGGTCAAGGAAAACAGTTTCCTTGAAAACAAAGGGCTTGGCCCCGTTCTTTGCGCCCTGGGAGAAGAGGATGCAAAAGAATGGATGGATCCTGTCACCCACCGGCACAGTGCGGATTATTTTACACCCTATGCAACCAATACCGCACTATTCCTTGATGAAGATCCGGGTCTGCTCACAGAATCCAAAAAAAATGAACCCGGTGTGCTGGTCTCTGACATACCGGCCCTGATTGCGTTCAAAAAACTGGGCCTGTCTGCCGTTGATGCGGGCCAGGCATTGAAAGCATGTGCAAAATACGGGATCGATCCCTTTGCCGTTGCCACGCTGGGCGCAAAAACCAGCATAGAAGAGATAACCACCTCTTTTGATTCACTGAGCGGTACCATTGCCATCCCGGGCAAAGGCATTTTTACCCCCTGGTGTCCGGCAGGCCCCATTTTTACTGATTTCGGCCTGTCTGATGATGACGAAATCAGGACCTGGTGGGAAAGAAGACAGGCCGTGTCCATGATTTTCGGCATTCAACCCATCTTTGCCCTCATGTGCCCTGAGCTGACAGAAGAAAGCATGCTGGAATTTGCAAATATCGGTACAGGACTTGCACTGACCCAGGAAATTCTGGATGCCGTTATTGATGATATCTGCGGATAATATCGGATAATGATCAGTCTGAAAATAGGCATTTACGCAGGTTCAGGCACCTCTCATTCCTGGCTCTGGTTTGCAGACCTGTTTGAAAAGGCCGGTTTTTATGATCTGTTTTTTTTGGATGAAGTTTCTGTCCGGAACAACGATATAAAAGCCCTTGATGTACTGGTTGTCTCCGGTGGGGATACCTTTGCCGTTGCCCAGAGTCTTGGAAAGGCAGGCGGAGAGCATATCAGGTCATTCGTTGAGGGCGGCGGTGTGTATATCGGTTCCTGTGCCGGGGCTTATCTTCCCATGAACTCTTCAAAAAAACCCCTGGACCTGTTCAATTTTGTCGATGTTAAAATCACAAATTTAAGTAAAACGTTTCCGGTTGCACAGATTAAGACCTGTAAATTCTGTACGGCATATGGCTGTGATTTTGTTTTTCATCCGGTCAGAGAAGCGGTGTCCGTAAAAACAACCTCTTTTTTTAATAACGAAAAAACCATTACCTTTGATGCGCCGCTTTATGGGGGACCGGGTATGAAAGCCCATGATCCTTCCTGGGTATTGGCCGTATACGAGGGGTTTACCCCGAAAACCTCTTTTCTGACAACCCGGGAAATCGCCCGAAAAACGCTGATCAACCAGGGTGCCATATTAAGGATACCGTTTACATCAGGTGTCTTTTATCTTTTGGGACCGCATCTTGAGCATCCCAATTTCAAACAGGCCAACCAGTTTATCACAGATGCCATATGCCGGGAGACCGGTGCAACACATCAGCATCATTTTGCATCGGCAAAAGCAGATTATGATGCCAAAGTGAAATTGACCGGAAAAGAAGCCAAAGAACTGGTTCAAACCATGCGGCGGGAACTGAGCAATTCCAGAATCGTGGCAGGCAGTCTTGAATTTTTACCCATCCAGTGGCGGATAGGACAAAAAACATATGAACCACAAAAGATCCGGGTTTATCTTGAAGCCCTGTGGAAACGGCTGAAATTTCTTGAAAAAAAGACACTATGCCTTGACCCGGGCATCAGTGAAAGGATTACCACGGCAGCAGGCCGGACAACCATTGAACTGCGCAGGATAAAACAGCTGGTGGATGAAAAAAAAGAAAGCATTGAAACAGCCATTGTGATCTTTGATCTGCTGCATATCCTGTCCATTTCCTTTTTTGACCTGTATTTTTCAACCTTGTCCCATGAGAAATTAATGAATACATCATCAACCCGTTAACACCCTTATTTTCATAAC
>JAABTU010000462.1 GCA_011389715.1 Desulfotignum sp. | reverse complement strand
GGTTAGATACTGAAAAATTTGTGTTTTATATCATATTTGCGTTTCAAATGCCATGCCAAATGCCATGCCAGGTTATCAGGGAAAAATCAATTTTTCCACAATAAGGCCGAAAAACCGAACGTCTTTGGAGACGAAAATCCATCCCAGATGTTCTGCGCAGTTGGCGCATATGCCGATCTGCCAGGCATATCCGGCAAACCAGGTGAACTCCACAGAAGGCAAAGATGCGGAAATACATCCCCCTGCCCGGCTGAAGCAGCCAATTTCAAACACATGGCCATGGGGGTTGGCAAATGCATGTAAAAACCTGCCGTTCATTTTCATGCGGTTGTCAGGCGTTGTCACCGTATGGCTGCAGGTGCGGCAGACAATAACAGGTGAATCGGCAAACCTTTTGCCTGGCTTTTCCAGGATTTCAGCATCCGGTTCATTTTTGCAGATGACAAGCATATCTTTTTTATTTACCTGTTGTCACCGGTTTTTATGGATGTGGTACAGGGTGGCCCCCACCGGTGCAAAGGACAGCAGTACGATATTGACCCAGGGAATGAGAAACAGCACACCAAATCCCATGTGGAACCATACGGTATGGCCCAAAAACCGTAACCGGTCTTTGAAGGGCATCATTTTCCTGGCCGGCACCAGATCTGTATTGTCCCAGGCAAGAAACACACCGGCGGTGACAGCGGATAGAAAAAGGATGACAGGTCCAAGGGGGGTAAACAGACCCAGGACCGTGACCCCAAGGGTGATGAATAAGGGAATGACGGCCCTGGGGATTTCCTGGCCCACCAGATAGACAAAAAAAGAAAGCAGTGACGTGTCAGCATAGGAAATTTCCTTTCCCAGTACGATCTTTTCCGTCACCCTGGACATATAGTCCATAATGAATACACCAAAAAACAGCTGGGCCGTGAGATAGGCCACCACCACAGCCATGCCGGCCAGCAGCAGGGACAATACCCAGGATACAAGATGCCAGACATACACCAGCAGACCGTTTTCCGGCATCTCCCATATCAGGGACAAAATAGCGTCATGCCAGAAAAAGATCATGCCGGAAAACAGCAGTGCCAGGATCAAGACAATGACAAACCGCAGCAGTCCGAGACACAAAAGCCCGGGATGTTTTGCGGCAAAGAAAACACCCTGAATATTATATTTTATGCCGGAAAAAAAACCCATGCGCCAGCCTTGCATCTCAGGATAATCATACTTACATGTGTACTATAAAAATAAGCTGCATCAAATTCAAGGAGATTCTTTGATGGCAATCTATTATGTGGATGGCAGATTTGTTCCCAGCCATGAGGCTGTGATTCCAGTGGATGATCTTGCTGTATTGCGGGGATTCGGCATATGCGACATCATGCGGACCTTTAACGGGATGCCGTATTTTCTGGATGAACATATCAAACGGCTTATGGCATCAGGAGAAAAAATCGGGCTGTCTCTGCCATGGACCATGGATGAGATAAAAGCCATCGTGCGTGAAACACTGCGTAAAAACAGACAGACAGCTGAAGCCAATATCCGCATTGTGATAACCGGGGGGTCCAGTCCGGATTTTTTAACCCCCAGCGGCACCCCCCGGCTGATCGTCATGGTCACCCCCATTAAAAAACTGCCCCAAGCGTGGTATAACAAAGGGGTCAGGGTGATAACCATTGTTCAGGAAAGGCCCTTGGCCGGTGCCAAGGTAACCGCTTATATTCCGGCGGCCATGGCATTGAAACAGGCACAGCAGTCCGGTGCTGTGGAGGCCATTTATGTGAATTCACAAAACCAGGCCCTGGAAGGCACCACCAGCAATCTGTTTGCTTTTTTCGGCCAGACCCTGGTCACACCGCCCTCAAACGGAATTTTAAAAGGCATCACCCGGCAGCTGATTTTGTCTCTTGCCGAAGATCTTTTCCAGATCCAAAAAAAACCGGTGCTGCTTGACCAGCTGCTAACGGCTGATGAGGTGTTTATCACCGGCACCAACAAAGGTGTGGTGCCTGTGGTACAGATTGATGACACACTGATTTCCAACGGCAAACCGGGAAAAAACACCAGAAAACTGATCCAGGCCCTGGACCGGCACGCCCGTGATTTTTCATCTGAACACACCCCTTAAATACCGGCACACACCGTTGGCAAACCCGGTTTGGGAACGCAGGTGATCAGATAGGTGCTGTCATTGGCAAACTCTTTGTAGGCAACCGGGTCCATTTTCCGGATCACATCCGGTCCCAGGTGGAAAAAATCCTGGAAAAAAGGAAAAAAGCTTGTCTGCTGCACAGGTGGTCCTCCATTTTTTGCAGCAGCAATCTGCCAAACAACCGGTGTGTCTTTTGAAATGACGCTGTTGGAAAGGATATCGAGCAGTCTTTTTTCAATGTGAATGCAGTTTTTTGTGCCGGTGCTCTCCAGCCTGGAGGCAATATTCACCGACTTGCCGATGGCAGTGACAATCCGCCGGTTGAAACTGCCCAAAGGTCCCACAAGAGATGCCCCGTGCGCCATGCCCGCCCTGAAGTCCAGGCCTATACCATGTTTTTCCACAAGGGTTTTGACCCGGTGTTCCCGGTCCAGGGGATGGCGCCCCTGTTTTAATGCATGGATCTGGTTAAATACCGAAGCCAGGGTGATTGTCATGAGCATCAGCCGTTCCGGCAGGCCGGACGGCCCGATTTTACCAGGGGCATCAAACGTTGCCATGTTTTCCACAAAAACCGCATCCCCCAAAAAATTGTCAACCCGGCACCCGTATGCAGCTGCTGTATCTGCAGCGATTTCATGGCAGAGGTTCAATACCAGAAAAAAATCCCTGGGGCTGAGGCAGTTTCTGACAATACTTGATCCCACCATGTCCATGAATGCATACACACCGTTTGGTTCATTCATGGGGGTCATGCGCAGCTGCTTTGCTGTGACCGCCCCCACTGCCTTGAGATGGGTTTCCAGTTCATCCAGTTTCTGTATTTTTTCATTCAGCTGGGCAAATGCCTGGCGCAGATTTCTTTCCTTGCGCCAGATGATTTTTGCGGCCCGCCGTCCCTTTGCCTGTCCCAGATGGGCCAGAGAAGCGGTTTCAATGGCGCTGATAAGCATGTCAAACCGGATTTTCAATTGCCGGCAATAGGTCTGGTTGTCCCTGTCTTTTTCAAATAATCGGGGATCCACAGAATTGCATACAATGGCCCCGTAATCAGGAATATACACTGACACAAAATTGTCAGGTTTAAACCAGTGAATGATGTCCAGATTCACCTGTATATCTGATAATGTCTCAAATTGTCTGCCGTCATAGGCAGTCACGGACAGGCTGCCCCCTGATGACTGCCGCATCTGCTTCTGGGGGATATGACCTATGAAAAGAATTTTTATGCCGCTGCCGTAATATTCCTTGTGTTTTCGCATCACATGGGCGATGACCCCCTGTGTTTCCTTTTGTCTGCCATATGCATCTGCAGCAAACAGCCGTATGGGGGACAACTTTATCCAGCGCAGCACATCAGGACCAAAAAGCTTGAACCCCAGGCCTGTCATCCCTGTGCCGTCCAGCTGGTGCACAATCCCCCGGTCCCATCTATGGGGCGGTAAAAATTTTTCTCCGGTATGGTCTGTTCCATATACCACACCGGCCAGCCTTGCTTTTAAAAGACGCCGGCTGAAGCGCAGCAGCAGCCCCAGTACATTTTTTTTTCTGAAGGCAAGCCGTTCAAACCGATGGATATCTGGCAGATCTGCTGTCATTTTTTATTGCCCTGTGTTGTGTACCACGCCGGCAACCGGATGTTTTGCACAAAGAGGGTCAGAAAAACCGGCAAGCAGTTGAAACAATAGTATTTTATATATCGCGGCCGGTTTGCAAAATCCAGCAAAAATAAAAAAAAACAAAACTGCGATCTGTTTTATTTTTTCCCGGCTGTATCATCCCCTGTGATTGACACGCTTTCTTCCCTGAAGGAAGAAGATTCCTAAGCGCACCCTTAGCAGGGAGCGAGGAGTGGAACATAAAGCCGGGGGCATTCAGACAATGGCTTTGAGAATTTCTTTGGTTTTCACAAGGGCTTTTGCCATCTGGTTGGGTTTATACCCCAGATCAAACTGGACACACAGTTTTTTGACAAAGGAAAACCGGGCAATTTTCTGCCATTTTTCTGCCAGCTGAGGGGGGGGGATTTTCATATGGACGGCAGAAAAGGTCAGAACCAGTGCGGCAGGATCTATATCCAGGCGCTGGACCCCCGCCTGGATGGCATAAACCCGGAGCATGATTTTCAAAAGCATGTTTTCCGCCTGCCGGGGCAGTTTCCCGTACCGGTCGGTTAATTCCTTTTTTATGTCAGCAATGTCAGATACCCTGTCCAGCCTTGAAAGGCGGCGGTACAGTGTCAGCCGCTGTTCAACCGATTCAATGTAATCTGCAGGAAACCCGGTTGATATACCGGCATTGATCTCAGGATCCAACGGCGCTGTATAGGCATCGCCTTTCAGATCATGGACTGCCTGATCCAGCAGCTTTAAAAACATGTCATAACCCACGGCTGCAATATGACCGGACTGGGATGCCCCCAGGGCAGTGCCGGCTCCCCGGATCTGCAGATCTTTCATGGCAATCTGGAATCCGGATCCCAGATCCTTGTATTCCATGAGAGCGGAAAGCCGTTTTTTGGCATCTTTGGAAATCACGGATTCATCGGAAATGAACAGATAGGCATAGGCCTGGTGATCCCCGCGGCCGATGCGGCCCCGGAGCTGATAGATCTGGGCCAGTCCGAACCGTTCCGCCTTGTTTATGATCATGGTGTTGGCAGCTGGTATATCCAGGCCGGATTCAATGATGGTGGTACACACCAGCACATTGATCTCCCTGTTGACAAAGGCAAACATGACCTTTTCCAGGGCATTTTCACTCAGCCGTCCATGGGCGATCCCGATCTTTGCTTCCGGCACCAGTTTTTGCAGGTTTTCCGCTATTTTGGAAATGGTTTTGATGTTGTTATGCACGAAAAACACCTGGCCCTTCCTGGAGATCTCCTTTTGCACGGCATCTTTTACAATTGCATCCTCATAGGTTGAAATATAGGACACAATGGGCTGGCGGTCTGCGGGCGGGGTTTTGATAACACTGATATCCCGCATGCCGGTCAAAGACAGGTGCAGGGTCCTGGGAATGGGGGTGGCGCTCAATGCCAGCACATCCACTGTGCTGCGCTTTTTTTTAAGGGTCTCCTTGTGTTTGACCCCGAACCGCTGCTCTTCATCGATCACCAGCAGTCCCAAGGATTTAAAATCCACATCCTTTTGCAGCAGCCGGTGGGTGCCGATGACAATGTCCAGATGTCCTTGTACAAGCTGTTTCAGGATGTGTGTCTGTTCTTTGCGGGTGCGAAAACGGGACAGACAGGCAACGTGAACGGGATAATTTTTGAACCGGTCCTGGAAGGTGGCAAGGTGCTGTTCCGCAAGAATGGTGGTGGGCACCACCACAGCCACCTGTCTGCCGTCAGTGACCGCCTTGAATGCCGCCCTTACCGCCACCTCGGTCTTGCCGTACCCCACATCCCCGCACACAAGCCGGTCCATGGGGGTGTCTGCTTCCATATCCAGATGCACATCATCAATTGCCTTGAGCTGGTCCCGGGTTTCCTCATAGGGAAATGCGGTTTCAAAATCATTATAATAATTGTCCGGCCGGCTGAAGGAAAACCCTTTGTTGATTTTTCTTCTGGCATACAGATCCAGCAGATCTGCCGCCATTTTTTCCACCTCCTCTTTGGCTTTTTCTTTGGACCTGACCCAGGCTTTGGAACCGATCTTATCCAGCACCGGTGTATATCCGTCCACACCGATATATTTGCCGATCATCTCCATACGGTCCACCGGCAGGTACAGCTTGTCCTCATCCTGATAGACGATCAGGATGAAATCCTGTGAGATACCGTTGACAGTCAGGCTGCACAACCCTTCATACCGTCCTATCCCGTGCTCCATGTGCACGACGATATCCCCGTTTTTCAATTCCTCTGGGGCGATCATCTGCATTTTCACATCCTGTGAACGGCGTTTGATCCGCCGCAGCCGCTTTTTGCCGAAAATTTCATTTTCCGTAACAAGTGCCAGGCCCTGGTCCTCTAAAACAAATCCTGCGGACAGGTCCGCCAGCATGTAATATATGCCGGGAGGCTGTTTTGCGGCAGTGTCATAATCATCCACCGCACAAAGATGCAGGCCATAGGGGGCCAGAAGGGAAACCAGGCGCTGGGCCTGGGATTTCTGATGCACCACACAGACAATCTTTCTGTCCTGGTCCAAATGGGTCTGCAGCCATTCCACCAGGGGCTTTAACGGGGTATCTGATGCTTTTTTTTCAACAAGCCGGCTGGACAGGGCTTCATTGGTTTCCGGCCTGAAGTGAAAAATCTGTGCAGTGTGTTGTTCTGAAGCAACTGCCAGTTCCTTGAAAATAAGGTGTTTTCTGTCCGCCACCTGTGCTGAAGCCTGGTCAAAGGACAGATAGATATCTGCCGGCTGAACGCACAGCCGTTTTTCCGCTGCAACGGTGTGAAAGTTTATCCGGGCCGTGTTTTCAAAATCTGCGGCCCTGGATGCCAGAATGTCCGGAGAATCCCAGATGATGCAGGTTTGTTCTGACAGATAGGCAAAAAACGTATCCAGAGAGCTGTACACAATGGACAGCATGCTTTCAATACCTGGAAAACGGCCGGTATTGCGGGTTTGTGTGACATATTCTCTGATTTTTGCCGCATCCAGACCTGCTTGTTTGCCTGCCGCACGCAGTCTTGCCAGAATATGGGGCAGTTCCTGTTCCGGGATCACCGCTTCTGTGGCCGGGACAATTATGGTTTCTGACAATTGTCTGATACCCCGCTGGGTATAAGGCGAAAAACTGCGGATGGATTCCACCAGATCTCCGAAAAATTCCATGCGTACCGGGTGGCTATCACCCGGTACAAACAGATCCAGAATGCCTCCCCGCACCGCATATTCTCCGGGGTCCTCCACCAGGGAAGTCCGGGTGTACCCGCCGGCTTCAAGGCCGGCCACCAGGGCATCCCTGTCGGTCTCCTCATTGGCCATAACCAGTTCCAAATTTTCAAGGATGGTTTTTTTGGGAATCAGTTTCTGGAGCAGGGTGTCAATACAGGTCACCACCAGACAGGGGTATGACCTGTCTTTCACCAGACAAGACAACACCGCCATGCGCTGGGTGGAGGTCTGTCTGTGGTAGGACAGGGATTTAAAGGGCAGGATATGGTATTCCGGGAAAAAAAGAACAGCATCTTTGCGGTCCGGCAGAAAAAACAGCAGATCATCCATGAATTTTGCAGCATTTTTGCTGTCCGGCAGCACCACCACCATGTCGCAGGATATGCGGGCAAACATCTGGGCCGTTAGAAAGGCCTTATGGGAGCCCTCATTTTTGGTGCACACCAAAGCGCTGTCACAGGTTTGCATATGGTCAATAATGGGAGATATCATGGACAAGGATATAATATTGTTTGAAACAGTATGGGGTCAAAGGCCAATGTAAATTACTGGCCTTCATTTAAAGGAAGATGGTCAAAGAATCAAGTCCTAAATGGGCATGGCAGCTATTTGAACTTGTTGGTCAGATCATTGTCAATCACATAGATGCAGACCTCATTGGCCCCCTGGCTGGTATATCCGAACTTGCCTGACAGATTGTCAATGAGAAACTTCACATCTTTTTTGATACGCTTGTCATGGGTCCTGAATTTTTCCGTATCAAAATCCTTGATGGCATTTCTGAAATTTTCATTGTCGATAAACGGCTCCAGCACCCGTTTTTTAAGATTGTGGACATATTTTTCATACAGGGAGGAAAACAACCGTGTATCAACAATGTCCTTTTCCTGGATCATGATTTCATGGGTCAAGGTGCGGGTGGTATATTCCTTGAGTACATCATGGCGGATCTCTTCGCGCCGAACTCTGTTCAGATTCTCAGACAAGAGCCTGTTTTCAATGCTTTCTAAAAATGCGTCTGTCACATGGAGCTCCTCTTTGGTAAAAATACAGTGCACAACGGAATCCAGTTCATTGGTTACAGCAGAGATATAATTTTTGATATCCCTGATTATCTGGTCTTCATTATAATAGTAAAGGGATTCTTTTACCTGCTGGAGCACGCTATAGTCATACATGCGCAAAAGACAAGACAAAAACCCGTCAGGAAGCAGTTTTTTGGACCCGGTGTCCAGTTTATTGAAAAAGGTGCACAGATCCGGCATATTGATCAAACGGTCTTCTCTGGCATATTTGGAATAAAATTCATCAAAAATCTTAATGGAATCCCTGCCGGACAGTCCTTCTTTGCCGTAAATTTCCGATTCCGCAATAATCTTTGAAAGCATTTTCTTATCCAGGCGCCGAAGATCATCATCATCCAGCCATTTCGGAATATTGCCGGAAAAAATTTCCATTTTCAGGAGCATGAGTTTGTCATCACAAAAATTTTTGTATTTATCCGGTTTGTCGATCCATTCTTCAAGGGCGGCAGAGCGTTTGCCGCTCCTTGTGCACACAATGATCCTGGCAAAATTGTCCAGTACCATGGGCAGAAAACTGCCCTCTATATGACGGCCGAATATATCCAGGTAGATCTTTACTTCTGTTTTCCAGTCCAGTACATAGGGGATATCAATGTATCTGATACGGTCCTCAAAAGAGGGAAAATCCCTGATATTGCGTTTGTCTTCCGGATTCATCAATGCAATGAAAAGTGCATCCACCCGCTCTTCCATATTTTCCACCTTGTGCACCCCTTCGGAAATGATGTTGTGCAGCTCCACCAGGCGGTCTATATTGTGGGATTTGATATCCATGAGGGCGTAAATCCCGTTGTTGATCTTGGCAAAATTGGAATAGGTGTACTGGATGAGATTGGAATCCTGGAACAGTGTATTGATACGGTTCTGGAGCATCTGGTTGGAAATGACATTCTGTTTAGATGGTTTGTCCCCGGGGTTGAACACGGAAATACCGTTGCCGATCCTGCGGTTGACGTAATAGGGTCTGGCAAAGAGCATTTTAAAGACCTCTTTGGGGTTTTCAAGTCTTTCCAGCAGTGCATGGTAGATGGAAGAGCATACGGTGCAGATTTCTTCGGTAAAAACCCATTCATATTCCTTTTCCGTGAACAGCCGCCATTTGAACTGGTCGTTTTTGATTAATTCATCCAGAACCCCCCGGCGCTGCTCCTTTGGTATAACCAGAAACGGATTGTCATGGGCCAGGCAGGGAACCTCGATATAATCGCGCTCATGAATGGCCAAAGACAGGGCTTCCGGCTTGCTGAACGAGGTATCATTTTCTTTTTCAACATACTGGATCAGGCGTTCAAAAGCGGACATGGAAAGAGAATGGTCCTGATCATGCAGTTTTTTGATGTTCAGGCGCCAGACAATCTCATACCTGAGTCCTTCATCCGTGTTGGCATAGCTTTCAAATTTTTTGAGCAGGTTGTTTAAAAAGGTGCTTTTGCCGCAGCCATGGGGGCCGTAAAAAATATAGATGCGGTTCTGCTGGGCCCCATGGCGCAGGTATTCCATCTGTTTCATGAACCGGTTGGCAAACAGCATGTCCGGAAAATAGGGGTTGTCCGATCCCTCCACAAAAAGTTTTGTGCAGTCATAATGGGTAAATGCCGGGTTGTCCTGATCACCGGTCACAGGGTCTTTGTATTCCTCCACATGGGCCTTGACCATATCATGAAACGACTGAAATATATTTCGTAAAATCTGGGAAGGCCGGGACTTTAAAATATTTAAAAAATCCTCAAAGGAAACCGGCTGGAGCCGCTGATAATCCTGGATATTTTTTTCCAGAAGTCCCAGGACCTGGCCGACAGTTTCTGTTGAGACCGCTTTTTTTTCCATCATGGGCTATAACTCCTGCTTGTGCAGTTTACGGTCCTTGATCACATACCGCACCCGTTTCCATTCAATGGGAAGGGGTTCTGGTGCAGGGGCCGTGCCTGGTGCGGAAGGATCCCAGAAATTGGTATATCTGGGATCCAGCTGGCCCGTGGATTTTGGTTCACTGGTTTCCAGGTGCACCGGCCCTCCCCATAAAAATGCAATACCGATCATGGTATTTTCTATAAAATCGGATTTCAACGGCCTGTTTTCAAACCAATGGTTCAGGTACAGGATACCCTCTTTGGTCTTTTCAGCATCAACGCGGATATCAGGTGGATGGTACAGGGTGTTGATGACCATCTGTTTATAATCTTCTGCCTTTTTGGACTTGATATAATACTGCCAGGTCATGTTCTGCGTGTTGATCCGTCTGCCGGCAACAAACAGTTTGTGCCTGTCCACAAATTCCTGGTCCAGAAAAGAGTTGATGAATGTGAAATCATTCATGTTCTCTCTGACCGTGAAGATAAATGACCGGCCTGTGTTTTTGTGCGTGTCATATTTTTTTTTGAGAACCGCGTCCTTGAGAAGAAAATATTCAAAAGAATATTTTCCTTTGTCTTCCATTTCATGGATATGTTCAAACAGAAGCATCCCCAGGGCATAGGGATTGAGCCCCACTTTGGGCATGGCTGTCACAGTGGCATTGATTTTTGCATAATCTGCTTCATGTCCGCTGATTCTGTCATCTGCCATGAACAGTTTTTCATGCCAGAAAGAGGCCCACCCCTCATTCATGGTTTTGGTACGCATCTGGGGCTGAAAATACAAAGAGGTGCTCCTGACAATATGGATCACAGACTTCATCCATTCATTTTCTTCTTTTCTCAAAAAAGAGGAATGCCGTATGATATACTCCAGGATATCCATATGAGGCGGTTCCTTGTGCGCAATCTGTTTTCGAAAGAGCTCCTCAAATTCAGGATACCTGACTGTCACCTGTTCAAAAAAATCAATGCCCTCTTTTTTGCACTGGTTATACCGGTCGATCTCCTTTACATATTCATGCTGGGGCACGGATCTGATCTTCTGGAGGAACAGATCAAAATAGAAATCGGTTCTGGTGGGTTTTTTCGGGGTATCATGTAAAAGGGTGCGGTTCAGGTCCTTGTGAAATCCCACCAGGTTGTCCATTCCCCTGGCAAATTCAATAACATAATCCAGCCACCTGGTTTTTTCACTCCGGAGCTGGGCAATGATCCGCTTGTCTGCCAGGGCCTGTCCGGCAAGGTCGATATCCCAGGTATTTTTATAAAACAGGTTGTTCTGGAAGAAATCAATATGCGCCAGAACATGATAAAAAATCATGACATTGAGCCAGTCCGGGTTGTTGTCATTGTAATAGGAAATGGCCGGCCGTGTGTTGATAACGGTTTCAAAGGGGTTTGACGGATATGCCTCATACATGCCTTTGCCGGACAATACCCTGACGTCATGCACCCAGTAATCATAGAGTGTGGGAATCATCATTTTGGGGGAAAGTTCAATCAGATCCCTGTTGGTGACAATATATTCAAGGGTTTCATCGTCAAACCGCAGACCGGCATCACGGGCACGCACTTTGCACTCTTCCATGATACCTTTGACATGTTGACTGACAAGTTCCATGCACAGCTCACTTTCCGGCAGACCAGCGCAACCGTTTCTCAGGAAATCAGGGTCTTGATGCCCTGGATAATCCGGGAATCATCCACACTCTCCGCCATGACATCCAGCTTGAAAAGGTGGTTGTGGCTGGTCAGAAGGCCTGAAGATTGAATGTATTTTTCCACTTCCGTCTGTTTGGACCCCACATAAGCATGTTCCACTATGGTTATCCCGATCCTGGCTGCATAGGCCAGCATTTTTTCTATTTCCGCCAGGGTCTGTCTGCCGTCCTTGTCCCAGTCATCCCCGTCTGTTCCGTGGAACACGTAAATATTATAGTCCCGGGCAAGGCTTTCTTTTTCCACAATATCATTCACCAGTTTAAAGGCGGAATACACCTTGGTGCCGCCGGCCACTTTATAGGAATAGTATTTTTGAAAATCAGAGACTTCCCTGGCTTCGGTGTCATGGAGAACAAACCGGGTTTCCACCTGTTTTTCATACTGGTACACCAGCCAGGAATAGAGCATCACATGCTGGGATACCACGGTCTGGGTGACCTTTCCCCCCATGGAACCGGAATAGTCCCGCAGAAAAAACACAAGGGCCTGGGCTTCATACTCTTTTTCTCTGGAAAGAATCCGGTAGATCAGATCCCGGGGAGAAACGATGAAACCGGTAGTGTCAATGTTTGACACATCCGGGATTCTGCCTAAAGAGATGTTGGTTTCAACAATCTTTTTCAAGGTGGCCTTCTTGTCCAGCACCTGGCCGACACCCTGGTTCTTGTCGGTGAGATCATACACATATCTGGCAAGAACTTTTTTTTTGCCCTTGTCTTTTAAATTGGGCAGTTCAAAATCCTGAGACAGCACTTTCCCCAGTTCATAGGCATTGGCCTCGATTTCATGCGCACCGCCTTTTCCCTCACCAGGTCCTTCGCCGTCTCCTTCGCCCTCGCCTTCCCCTTCGCCATCTTCGGGCCGAATGGGCTGTTCACCGATGACATCTCCTTCCTGGCCTTCCCCTGTTCCGCCTGTGGGTTCCCCCTCTCCCTGTTCCTGTTCCGGGACAATATCATCATGTACAAATTTTTCTTCCACTGTGGTGGGCACCACAATGATCTTTTCTCTGCCACCGGCCCCGGGTTTTACAATCCGTCCAATGCGGATTTTTCTTTTAAACCCGTCCTGTTCTCTTTTTTTGTCCCTTTCAAGGAGTTCATCAAGGGTTATCATACCGCCTCCTCAGGGTTTTAATTGTCATCTTCCTGGCTGCAGAAATACTCGATGGTCTTCTGGGCACAGGTGCGGCAGTACCCGAGTTTGTCATTCATCGTCGTGATCATGCGGTCATACAGCTTTTGGTTTTCCTCATTGGTCCGGTTGGCCAGGGCCCCGATCAAAGATCCGGCACCGGCAATATCGGATTTGAGCCGGACATCGGTGATGGCCTTGACCAGTTCCAGGTTGTCCATAAAATCATAGTTGGGATCCACCGACAGTTTCTGACCGTAGATCTTGCGGATGGAATTGCGGAATGATGCCCGCTGTTCTTCTGTTTTCAGCCCCAGGCGTTCCTCTACGTTTTTGATATACCGCTCATCTATTTTCAGGGCCCGCAGTTCCCCGGTCTGGGGATCCTTGTATTTCCACATCATGTCCGGTCCCAGGTGTTCGGCATCGACCCCGATGATCATGTTCACATAATTGAGCACATCTTTTTTAATGGCAAGGGGTTCATCCATATAGGCGTTGAACATCTCCGTCATGATGCGCTCCCTGTAAAGGCCCTTGGCAATTTTCAGATCTTCCATGAATTTGGCCCGGTCTGCCGGTTCGTGGACATAATCCAGTACGGTACGCTCCAGGCAGGTGAAAATATCCAGGGCAAACATGCACCTGCCCTCATTGGTTTCAGAGGATTCCAGGAGCAGCTGTACCGCCCTTCCCAG
>JAABTU010000455.1 GCA_011389715.1 Desulfotignum sp. | reverse complement strand
CGATACACTATTCAACCAGTTGTAATTGACATTTTTATCAGGAAAAAAAACATAACGATGGGTTTTAAATTTGAAACGGTAAAAGCCAACAGGATATCCCAGAATATTGTTGAACAGATCAGAGGCGCGATTCTGGAAGGGGAACTCAAAATCGGTGATCAACTCCCCTCTGAAAAAGAATTCGCCAAGTATTTCGGCGTGAGCAAATCATCCCTGAGAGAAGCATACAGGGTTTTAGAGGCCTATGGCCTTCTGGAAATTCGTCAAGGCATGACCGGCGGCGCATTTGTTAAAAAAGTCGATCTGGCCACGATCAAAGACAGCTTTGTGAATTATCTGTTTTTTCAAAATCCCGGTATCCGGGAATATACCCAGATCAGGACCTTTATTGAACCCCAGGTGGTAAAAATCTGTGCTCAAAAAATTACAGACAAGGATCTTGAATATCTTGAAGACAATATTTTGGCCATGGAACAGGAACCGGAAGGGGAAACGTTCATGAGTGACCTTGATATTGCTTTTCACAAAAAATTGGTGGAAATCGCTGGCAATAAAATTCTCAGCCTGATTGTTGAAAGTGTACAAACGGCATTGATCAATATCAAACAGATTGTTCACACGGATAAAAATTTTCTAGATTCGGTCTGTGACAGCCACAGAAAAATTGTGGATGCGCTGCGGGAACGTGATCCGGAAAAAGCAAGTCAGGAAATGATAGAACATATAAATGAAGTAGAAAAAGGAATGTTGGCCAGTAAAGGCGGAATTATGATTATTACTGAAAAAGGTCTGTTAAAAAAAAACAACAACAGCCAATAATTTCAGTAAGTGTTCCCCGGTAATCATTGTAATGGAAAAAACCATCACAGGAGGAATTAAATGACCGAAATGCCGGAAAAATTAAAAATTGATTCACACATCACAAAACGCTTATGTGAAATCGTCGGCGAAAAAAATGCCACCGACATGAAACATATTCGTTATGCATATTCCTATGACCTGTCATTTGTGAGCCCAAAACTGCCTGATTATGTTGTTATGCCGACAAGTGTTGAACAGGTTCAGGAGGTAATGAAATTTGCCAATCAGGAAAAAATATCCGTAACCCCTTTTACGGCAGGAACCAATATCGGCGGCCTGTGTATTCCTGAAAACGGTGGTATTCTGCTGGACATGAAACGGATGAATCAGATTATCCGTATCGATGAAGAATCCCATTACGCGATTATCGAGCCTGGCGTGTCCCATGCCCAGTTCGCCAGTGCCCTGGCAAAATACAAACTTCGTTTCAGCTGGCCGGTAGGGCCTCCGTCAGCCTCTACTTCTTCTTGTTCCATCAGTCATGGTATCGGCGGATTGAGCGGCCGGTACGGCCTCAACAGTGAAGAAATAACCAGTATGGAAGTGGTGCTGCCCACAGGAGAACTGGTTCGTGTCGGTTCCTGTGCTATCCAGGAAGATGCCTGGCACAGTTGTCTTCCTTTGCCCCGGGTGGACGGACTGTTCACAGGGTGGCTCGGGACCACCGGCGTGGTAACAAAAATCGGGCTGCGGGTGCATCCCATGCCCCCCATACTCAAAGTGTTTACAGCATCCACGGAAAATATCGGTCATATGGCTTCTTATCTTCGAACCCTGGGTAATTATGAAATATGTGATGATCTGACCGGGGTTTCCTGGTGGCTTTCCCAGGTGCCCATTCCCTATCCCTATAAACCCAAACCATCTGATGCGCCTGAATGGATTTCCTTTGCCACTACCTTTTCCTGGACGGAAAAAGAAAAGCAGGCCAGAGAAGAGATCTGGAAAATGGTGGTGGATGAAGAAACAAAAAAAGGCTCTTCATTAAAAGAAACAGAATATCCTGAAGAGGCATTGAGGGCCAGAACCCAGCTGCCCAGCCAGATTGTCGGCTCAACCAAAAACTATACCAAGCAGGGAGGGGCCGGCATTTCATGGCCCGGAACCTTTACGCCTGTCAATAAATGGGAACCGGTTTACGAAGAATGGAAAAAAATTCTGATGGCACGGAACCTGTCTCCTTCGGTTCGGGTGACCAATTACAGAGGCGTTCATTATGGTATGCTCAGGGCAATGATCCCGTTTCCCAAAAAAGATCCCGCATCCATAGAAAATGCAAGGCAGGCCATTGTTGAATGTCTGAAAGTCGATCTGGATAATGGGGGCATCCCCTACAAGCCGCCGGT
>JAABTU010000454.1 GCA_011389715.1 Desulfotignum sp. | reverse complement strand
TGGCTTATTGGCTTATTAAAATAATAAGCCAATAAGCCAAGCCTGACCCCACCTGCTGCCCCTCACCTGGTGCCGGCTAGAAGCGCTCGATGAGGCGGTTGATGAGGAAGGTGGATTCCCGCAGGGCCTGGTCGGAGAAGGGGCCGAACCATTGGGCGATGTCATGGAACTGCTGGATGAAGGCCCGGGTGTCGTTATTTTCCAGCATGTCCAGGTGCTGGTTCAAAGAGGTGACAAATTGTTTTAACAGCTGCCGCCGTTCTTTTGTGGCAAAGATGATCTGGGCATACAGTCCGGCGTCCTGGGCAAACAGCCTTCCCACCATGCCCAGTTCCAGCCGGTAGATGGGGCTGGAAAATTCCAGGGTCCGCTGGATATGCGCCCCGCGCTCAAACAGAAACCTGCCGAAGCAGAAGGTGGCAAAATGGCGCAGGGCCTGGACGATTTCCATGATCTCATCATGTTCCTGCGGCGTGGACTGCACCAGGACCGCCCCCCACAGACCCAGCTGTTCCACCAGCCAGTGGCCGGCCCCAGGATCCCGGCCCGGGGTAACCACAATGATCTGTTTGTCCAGGGAGGTGGTGGTGGGGCCGAACAGCGGATGGATCCCCAGCACAGGTCCTTTGTGGCAGCGGCACATGGCGGCAACCGGTTCTTTTTTTACGGACGTCAGATCAGCCAGCAGGGCGTTCCCGGGCAGATGGGGAGAGATCTTTTCAATAACCCCGGCGGTTTTTTCAATGGGCACAGACACCAGGGCCAGGTCGATATCCGCACACAGGTCAGGGGCATTTTCCCAATCGGATTCGGTGAGAATCCGGACCTGATATCCGGATTTTTCAAACAAAGCGGCAAACATGGCCCCCATCTGTCCGCCACCGCCGATGACCAATACCCTGGCACCGGGACGGATGCCTTTGCTGTGCATGTCAGAAGCCTGGTTGACCCGGGAGTGGCGCAGGATAACCCGGAAAAGGTCTTCAATGATATCCGGATCCAGTTTTTTTTCTCCGGCCTGGGTTCTGAGGCGCGAAATCAGATCCTCTTCTCTGGCAGGGTGGAAGACCGGGACATCGCAGGCTTTTTTCAGGGCCACCACCTTTTTTACCTGTTCCTGGCGCCTGGCCAGCAAAGAGAGAATATCTGAATCTATCCGGTCGATTTCATCCCGCAAAGGCTGGACCTGTTCTGCAAAATTTTTCTGGTTTTTTTCCATTGTAAAAGGCCCGGAGCTGTTCACAAGGCAAACTGCCTGGCCCGTTTCACCAGCAGCTGGTTGCAGTTTGCAATATTTTCCTTTGTATACAGGGTGAATTCATCCCTGTAGCTTTCCTCCAGCAGCTGTGCAAACAGTTCCTGGTCAGACAGCCGGGTGCGGGTCACCCGGTTGATAAAAGACTGGGCCGCATCAATGGCGGCCTGGATTCCTCCGGCTGCTACGTCATTTTTTAATGGTCCCAAGTGGCCAGGGCAGATTATGGTAGGTGCCAGGTTTTGTATATATGCCAGGGTGGACAAATAGGTTTTTGCACCGGTGAAAAACAGCGGCCAGAACCCCCTGCCCGGGAAATGAAACCCCAGGCTGTCTGAGCAGAACACAACTTCCTGGATCCTGGCTATGATGTTTCCGGGAGAATGTCCTGAAACAGGTATCAATTCCAGTGTGACACCCCCAAGATCCAGAATGGTTGCATCTGTGACAATCCACGCATCCGACAGGTCCGGCACTGAAACAATAGGCGGCCGCCCCGGGGTGATCCCCCAGTGCAGAAGGCCTTTGGACATGTAGGCATCTTCTGCCAGCATCAAAGGACCGGCCTTGGGGTGGGTGATAAATTCCCCGGCACCTGCCCCTGCCAGCACAACGGCATCAGGAAAGCGTGCCATCAGGCCGGGAAGTCCTGTGGCATGGTCTGAATGGGGATGGCTTAAAATCAGATAATCAGGTGTCACCCCCAATGCTTCCAGCTGAGAAATAACCGCATCAGTTATGCCTGAGATGCCGGTTTCAAACAGGGCGGTTTTTTTGTCGCCTGTAACCAGGAACAGGTTGATAATGTAATTTCCCAGCACAGTGACCCGGCCGGACAGGGGCATGGGAAAGCCTGTCTCATGGTTGTCAGCTTTTGCCGGCGGTCTTTTCATAACATATCAATCCGCACTGCAGGCAGCGGTCAGCCTCGTTACGGGCATTTTTTTCAGAAAAGCCGGTGGA
>JAABTU010000453.1 GCA_011389715.1 Desulfotignum sp. | reverse complement strand
GATCACCCTGAGGTCTTGATCCAGTATCAAAAGGGGTTCACGTATTGTCTCTACGATATCTTCGTGTATCTGGTCTACCTGGTTCATTTCCACAGCGCTCTCCTCACAACATCGAATTCAAATTTTGTTTGAATAATAGAATTTTTGAATGTCAAGTGTTCTTGCGTCTTCAAGTTCCTCCTCGACCAATTGACCATCTCAGGTTTTGAGTAGAAATGGTATCATAAATTTATTCGGGCCATGAATAATCAATCATGCAGTGGAAAACCTTAATTTTTATCCGGGGCCATATCCAAAACTTCCCGAACCTTCGCCGTCATATCCGCCATTGAAAAAGGCTTCTGTATAAAGGCCACCCCGTCATCCAGGACTCCCTGATGGGCAATGACATTCGCGGTGTAGCCGGACATGAACAAAAGGCGGATGTCGGGATAAAGCGCGGTGATCTGTCCGGCAAGGTCACGGCAGTTCATCTCCGGCATGACAACATCGGTCAAAAGCAGATCAATGGCGCCGGAATGATTTTTTGCCTTTTCTATGGCCTCTGCCGGTGTGGCTGCAGATAGCACGCTATAGCCTTTCCTTTCCAGCATCATCCGGGTCATCCTGAGAATAGAAGGTTCATCTTCCACCAGCAGAATGGTTTCTGTTCCCCCTGCGGCTGCTTTTTTCTCAGGAATTGCCTTGTCATTGTCTTCATCAACGACGGACCGGGGCAGATAAATTTTGAAGGTGGAACCATGGCCAGGTTCACTGTAAACATTTATGAAACCGTTATTCTGTTTGACGATGCCATAGACGGTGGCAAGCCCTAAGCCGGTGCCTTTGCCCACCTCCTTGGTGGTGAAAAACGGCTCGAACAGATTGTCCAGGGTGGGTTTGTTCATACCACAGCCGTTGTCGCTGACCGCCAGCAAGACAAAATCACCGGGAATAAAGCCCGGGTGTTCGTTGCAGTATTCTTCATCAAATGTTTTGGTTCCGGTTTCTATGGTGAGTTTGCCTACCCCGGAAATGGCATCACGGGCGTTGATGCAGAGATTGGCAAGGATCTGGTCGATCTGAGATGGGTCCATTTTCACCGGCCACAGATGGGCGGCTGCCTGCCATACCAGGTCGATGTCTTCTCCGATGAGCCGGCGCAGAATGTTCAGCATATTTTCCACAGTATCGTTCAAATCCATCTGTTTAGGAGAGATGATCTGTTTTCTGGCAAAAGCCAGCAGCTGCTTTGTGATATCAGCCGAACGCTTCGCGGCGGTTTGAATTTCTTCCAGGTCGGAAATCAGGTCGTTATCTTCATCCGCCTTCAATAATGCCAGTTCCGTATGTCCCAGGATCACTCCCAGCATGTTGTTGAAGTCATGGGCCACACCTCCAGCCAGACGGCCGACGGATTCCATCTTCTGTGCCTGCCTTAACTGATTTTCAAGTTTTGCCTGTTCTTCCTCAGTTCGCTTTTTATCGGTAATGTCGCGCCCCACACCAATGATCTCTTTTACGCATCCTGCTTTATCGAGAACAGCCGTATCCGCCCATGCCAACCAACGCCAACCCTCTTTGGTCATGGCTCGTTGTTCAATATAGGCCGTATATGGAGGTGAAAAAAGAGCCTCCATTGCCTTTGCAGTTGGTTCTCTATCATCTTCGTGTATCAGGGGCATGAACTCCTTTCCCAAAAGTTCGGTTTCCTTTTTATCGAACATCCGGCAATAGGGAGGGCTGACAAATAAAAAACGGCCATCCAGGTCAACTTTGACTAAAAGATCCGTCTGATTTTCCACAAGCAGCCTGTAATTTTCCTCACTTCTCTTTAATTCCTCTTCTGCCCGCTTTCGCTCTGTCAGGTCAATACCCAGGCAGGTTACGTCCACAATTTCGCCGTGAGTATCCTTGGTCAGAACGTTTGACCAAGCTACGTTTATCAGCGTTCTATCTTTGGCCATGATTTCATTTTCATAAGAGGATAATCCGTGTGTACCCTTCTGGCTCATCACGGTTTTGAACACTCCACGTACCTTATTTCTGATATTTTCAGGAATAAACGTGTCGAACCAATCTCGGCCGATTATTTCTTGCTCCTCCCATCCCGTCAGTTTCAGAAAATATGCATTTACAAAAACAATTTCAGCATTTGGGTTCAAAGTGATACCGATTTGAGGTGTATTTATAAGAATATCACGCCATTTTTTCTCAGAGTTTATCAAAGCCATTTCTGCCTGCTTGCGCTCAGTGATATCCCGGGTGATGGAAAGAATGAGATCTT
>JAABTU010000452.1 GCA_011389715.1 Desulfotignum sp. | reverse complement strand
TCGGCAGCCACGGCGGTAACCCCCGATACCTGAAGGAACAGGGGTGGTCGGCCGCACGATTCCCCGATAATCTCTATCTTTTTATAGGGTCCACTGATCCAGCCTTCGATCAGCACGATGTCACAGTTTGAAAAATATCTCTGGATCAGGTCATCGGGAGTCAGATCCTGGGTTTTGGGCAGATAAACCGCAGCCATGGTGGGGGTCATCATGGCGGCTGGCACGGCCCCGGCATTCCGATGACGGAAAGAATCCTTGCCCGGTTTGTCCAGTTCATGGGAATGGGCGCTGTGCTTGATGGTGCCCACCCTGAAATGGCTGTTGGTCAACTCCCGCACCAGGTCCACCACCAGAGTAGTCTTGCCGGCACCGGGATGCCCGATGATCTGTACCGTTTTCTTGTTCACTGCCGCTCCCTGCAATTGTATGACAACCCTGCCGGGTCATAATGAACCCCAAAATATACTTGAGTAAATCCTTTTTACTGCGTTGCGGAATTTAATTCAATATTATTCGGGTTATTATCATTCCTCTTTAAACCTGGTCCCAAACTTGACAAAGGGCACCTGCTGCTGCATAATGTGAATTATGAATCACAATTCTTTATGGAATTTTCTATGCCGGCCCCAAAAACACAAACCCTTCAGCGACAGGAACAGATTGCCCAGGCAGCCCTTGAGCTGATCAATGACAGCGGGGTGACGGGATTGAGCATTGCTGCCATCGCCCAAAAGGTGGGTATTGTGCCTTCTGCTCTGTACCGCCATTTCACCAGCAAGGATGCCGTGCTGGATGCGGTGCTGGATCTGATCCAGCACCGGCTTCTGGACAATGTGGCCCATGTCCGGCAGGAAACCCATGTTCCGCTGCAGCAGCTCAAACTGCTTTTCACGCACCATACCGCCATGTTCAACGAAAACCAGGCCATTCCCCAAGTGGTGTTTTCCGATGCCGTGTATAACGGACAGCCCGGCCGCAGGGCCAGGGTGGCACAGATCATCACCGCCTATCTGAAAGAGATCGAAACCATGATTGTATCCGGCCGGCAGGACGGTTCCATCCGAAAGGATGTGGTCCCTACCACTGCTGCAATCATGTTTTTAGGTCTGATCATGCCTGCGGCGGTTCTCTGGAATGTCTCAAGAGGAAACTTTGATATGGCTGCCCATGAGAAAACCGCCTGGTCGGCATATGAACGGAGCATTGCCGCTCAAACCTCCAAAGAGGTATTATGAAAGGGATCATTTTAAAATTGGGTAAGGCCCTGCTTATTCTGGTGCCGGTGGCTGCAGCCCTGGCTGCGACCATCTATTTTGTGATCCACAAACCAGGCCCATCACAAAAACAGACAACCGAAGCTATCCAGACCCTGCGGGTCATCCCGGCCCCGTTGGTGGATCTGGTCCCCCGAGCCGAAGGATACGGGGTTGCGGAACCGGTGCAGGTTTGGGAGGCAGTGGCTGAAGTCAGGGGCCGGGTGACCGCTACCCACCCCAACCTGCAGCCCGGGCAATTGATAAAAAAAGACAGCCTGCTGATCCATATCGACCCTACTGAATACCGCCTGACAAAAGACCGCCTGGAAGCGACCGTTGCAGAAACCCGGGCAAAACTTGCAGAACTGGGCCAGAATGAAGCAAACACCCGGCAAATTGTTGCTATTGAAACACAATCCCTGGTCCTGTCTCAAAAAATGCTGGAACGAAAACAGCAGGTGGTTGCACGCAATGCCGTATCCCAGGACGCGGTGGACCGGGAAGAAAAAAGTTTTCTGACCCAGAAACAGGCCCTGGAGCAGCGCAAAAACACCCTGGCCCTGATCCCCTCCCAGCGAAAGGCGCTGCAGGCGGCCCTTGAGCTCCACCAGGCCAGCCTGAAACAGGCACAGATAGACCTGGAAAAAACACAGATCCATGCCCCGTTTGACTTCCGGCTGGCAGATGTGTCCATCGAACCCGGCCAGTTTGTGGGGGCGGGGCAGGCACTGTTCAAGGCCCATGGCATCGCGGCCACCCAGATAAATGCCCGGTTCCGTATGGAAACACTGCGCAACCTGATGGGAGAAAGAACCAGGGGTCTGCTGCAGCCGGGCCTGGAAACCGATATTTTCACACAGGTGTTTGCCGACATCACAGCTGTAGTCACCCTGCAGAACACGGACTGGTCTGTTACCTGGGAGGCGCGCATCGACCGGCTCCGGGAATCGATGGCCGCCGGCACCCGGGAAATCCAGGTGATAGCCGTGGTGGACCGGCCCTATGAAGATGCGATTCCGGGCGAACGTCCGCCCCTGATGCCGGGCATGTTCTGCCATGTGGC
>JAABTU010000451.1 GCA_011389715.1 Desulfotignum sp. | reverse complement strand
GACAGACCGGGAAATACGGTATCGATCATCCGGGCATCGGGTTTGTCATCCATGGCACCGCCAGACAGTTACGGGTTATCTTTTTTTTGACATGCTTTTTTCAGCTTTTATACATAATATTTACTGCGTCTTTTATCAAGCCCCGCAGGCACACGGGTTCAGGTCTATATTAAAAAAGTGAATAATTATTTTCTTTTCAGTTGGATCACGATATGATACCGGGATTATCAACTTGAAGTCGAAATTGCATATTGCAAGAATAACATGAAGGAGTAAAAATCAATTTCTGGCGTTTATTTGAAATAAAATCCTTGTTCCGCCTGCTTCTGGCAGCCGCTGTCATTTTTTTCGTGGTCATGATGTCTCCTTTGCAGGGACAGGCAGCCACCCGGACCATCGCGGTGCCCATGGCCCTGGATTATGACATGCTCGATTCCCTGGCAGCCAATGCCGTGTTTTCAGGTCCGGAAAAACAGGCCATACTGGTGGAAGATGCAGAGGGTTGCCAGACCATCCGGGTATCTGACCCGGGTTTTCGCGAATCAGGCGGAAGCCTGTTTCTGGACATGCGGGTTCATGTGCGGTACGGTATTTCCGCCGGCACTTTCTGCCTGTTTCCTGTCTCTTTTGACGGATACCTGGTGACCCGCCAGGAGCCGGTGCTGGATCCAAAAACCTGGCAGCTGCGGTTTACCACCCTGTCCTCCCGCCTGGAAACCCTGGACCGCAAACCGGCCCGGCTGGCGGATTATATCTGGCAGCGGGCCCGGGGGAATCTGCCGGGACTGCTGGACGGCATTACCATCGACCTGGGTATCCCCCGAACCGCACTCGAAAAATTTCTAAAAGCTGTCCTGCCAGAAGACAAACCCGACAATGTCCTCAGGATTGTTGACAGCCTTCGGCCCGGCCCGGTTGACATCGGGAAAACCGGTTTGTCGTTTCAGCAGCAGATGGATATTCCGGACACCATTTTCCAGAAATCCGCGCCATCAGCCCCGGCTGTTCTTTCTCAGTACCATAGGCAGGCATTCATCAATGCCTGGGAAACCTGGGATGCATTTGTGGTCCACCTGATCACTGCACTGTCATCCCGGCCCCTGACTCCGGATGAACAGCACATTTTACTGGATGTGCTGCTGCGGCTGCGGTACGCTTTCTCCGAAGAACTGGAAAAACCCGATCCCGGAACAGATGATTTTGTCCGCAGACAGTTTACCATGAGCTGGGAGCTGATGTCCCCGGTTTTCAGGCATCACTTCAAGGAATCCGGAACCGATTCCATGCTGGGGTACCTGGCCTTTTTTTCCGCTGCCGATTCCCTCGTGACCCTGGACCAGCTCGGACCTTTGCTGGGGCTGGACATCAGCCGGCAGGGGCTGCACCAGCTGGCAGCTCTGGTGGCCGAAGGCAAGGCCCCGTCACTGAATTATGATCCTGGTATATTCCCTCACCTGAAAAACACCCTGGGAATCGAGCAGCCCGGATCAGGTCAGACCGGCCGGCGTTTCAGACTGAAACAGCTGTCGCATCTGTACCGCCTGATTTTTGGTACAGCCTTTGCCCTGGCCGATATTCCGGAAAAGCACCTGTTTCATGCCCGGCAATGGCTTCTGTACCAGGAATCACCGGCTGCCTACCTTGAAAAAACCATCCGCCTGATAAAAGAACAGACCGAAGAGAAACTGCAGGATACCCGGATCCCTGCGGACCGCCATGCCATGTTCCGCCGGACGGTTCTGGCCACTGCGTGGCAGGAAAGCTGTTTTCGGCAGTTCATTGAAGCACAGGAATCCATTATTTACCTGCGCTCCTACAACCAGACATCGGTGGGCATCATGCAGATCAATGAACGGGTATGGCGCGGCATCTACGACCAGGACAAACTGCGCTGGGATATCGCCTACAATGCCATGACCGGGTGTGACATCCTTGCGCTGTATTACACCCGGTATGCGGTGCGCTGGCAAAAAAAACAGCCTGACCCGGCAGTTGATGATGATTTTCTGGCCGGGATGCTGTATGCCATGTACAATGGCGGCCCGGGACACCTGGAAAAATATGTTCAGCGCAGCAGCGATCCGGACAGCAGCTATCTGAGCGACCGGCTTTTCCGGGAAAAGTGGGCATGGGTCAAACAGGGGGATCTGGATCAGATCGGCCGCTGCCTGGCAGGCCGGCCCATACCATTTGAACATTGAGTATTTTATCTCCGGCAAAGAATACCCCATGGGTTTATCTGTAACTTTCAAATGACTTGAACTGAAAATAATGAAAAACAAAACCAAAGGCCAGATGGAGGCTGAAATCAGCGAAGCCGTG
>JAABTU010000450.1 GCA_011389715.1 Desulfotignum sp. | reverse complement strand
GCGCCATTGAAAAACCGTCAGTACCTGGGACAGGGGGCCGGCCGCCAGCATCGACCCGAGATTGCCTAAAAAAAGGGTCAGGCCGCTCATGATGCCGAACACCTTTTCATGGAACCACACCGCGTTGTTCTTCATGATGGAAATAAACACCACAGACACGCCGAGTCCTACCAGAAATCGGCCGGCAAGCGCCATTTCAAACCCGGGGGCCAGACCGAAAGCAATCGAGCCGGTGCCGGCCAACAGGTTCCCGAAGATGATGGATGTCCGGGTCCCCAGGGTGTCGGCGATCACGCCGGACGGGATCTGCATCACGGCATACACGGCAAAATAGATGGCGGCCAGAGACCCTAAGCGGGCGCCGCTGATGCCGAAGTCCGCCATGAGAAATTCCGACACCACCCCCGGTGCCATGCGGTGAAAATACACCAGGATATAGGTGAGGATGAGAATGGCGAATATGGACCACCTGGCCAGCTCAAACTGGTAATTCGGCGGGTTGGAAGTATTGACAGCGTGCTGTTTCATATGAAAGTTCCTTAATGGGTATGCAGTTGTCAAACCGATACCCTTTTTAACATATTTTTTGATGGCTTCGGCACTGGTGATTTCTATGATAGAGACAGGTTTAACCATATGGGTGTTCAAGAGCTGTCTGGTTTATATAAATCCATTGTTACTCACATTTCAATCTTGTTTTTAAATTGCATATATCATTATTTATCGTTGGACGTATATGGAAAAATACATTAACGTGCGTTTTCAGACACAAAATGAGGCTATCGTTAATTCGATAGCGCGATTGAAAAATGGTGTGTTTGCATTCACCGTTTTACATAAAAGGCATGAAAATGAATATCACTGTCATTATAGGCCTGGCCGGAACTATCATCGGGCTTATCCGTGCCCTGCCGCAATTGCTCAGACTATTACGTTCAAAACAAGCGATGGGGGTTTCCGTTGACACGGCTTTGACAAGTGCCATTGTCAGCTCTGGTTGGGCCATATACGGTTTTTTGACACAACAGCCCTATGTGGCACTTGCCACCGGCTCATCGGCTGTCGTATTTTTTGTGATCACGGTATCTGCCCTGAGATTTGGGCGCAGGATCACAGAATTCCGCATTGCCCCGGTCTGGTTTTTTGCTTTGCTTGTTGCGTTTCTTGTCAAAAAAGAGGATGGTCTTGGCATCATATTGCCCATCAGCATACTGGTGTCCAACATCCCTCAGATATATGTGGCGGCCAGGGAAGAAGACCTGACAGATCTATCTCTTGGAACATGGGTGCTATCCATGTCGGACGGGTTTGTGTGGGGACTGTATTCTTTGATTGAATATGATTATTCAATCATGGTGTTTTCATTATTTCAGCTGGTTACAAGTGGCGCAGTCACTTTTTTGAAATTATTGAACCAAAAGAAACTGCACGCCTGAGTTTAAAACCGATCCGTTGCGGTGGAGGTTTCAAGCACCATGACGCAATGATCCATTTTAAAATCTGAAAAAAATTGTTTGAATGTTTCCAATGACATATGGCCGCTCCTGCCTCTCGCATCTGGTGAAATGAGCGTGTCAGCATCCCTCTATTTGAGGCGCTTTCCAATGGAGAATGCATCACCGATTTTGTTGCCGACACTGAAATACGCCTTTTCAGCGGTGGCATAAATAATGGGCTTTAATTTCTCAATGGCAGGCAGGCCGTTTTCCCCTAATATGGATTCATCTGCTTTGATATCCAGTATTTCGCCAACAAACTGGGTATGCAGCCCGATCTCCAGCGTGTGTATTAGTTTACATTCCAGAACCAAGGGAAATTCTTTGACATAAGGGGCATTGACCTGGTCGCTTTTCACCGGTGTCAGTCCGGCGGTTTTGAACTTGTCCTCATTTTTCCCTGATGCCATGCCCAGGTAATCTGCTGCCTCCACATATTTTTCTGAAGGGATGCTCAGCGTGTAGGCACCGCTGTCAACAATACAGTTGTAACTGTAGGTCGCTTTTCTTAAGGACACGGTGACACACGGCGGGCTGGAACAGCAGATGCCGCCCCAGGCAGCAGTCATGGCATTGGGCCTGCCGTCTTTGTCATAGGTTCCCACAATAAGCACCGGAGCGGGATACAGGATTGTTTTTGCACCAATGGATTTTTTCATATGCACCTTCCTTTTCAATGGGTCAAATAATACCTGCAAACAGTATCATTTTTTTGATTGGATTGGTATCCTTCTTCTTCAGTTTTCCGGTTTGTTAATGGTCAGAAAAAAAGGAACTACCGCCCCTGCCAGAACCAGGCCCCCGGCCGCCATAAATCCTGCAGCGAAATATCCTTTA
>JAABTU010000449.1 GCA_011389715.1 Desulfotignum sp. | reverse complement strand
ATGGTCAGTTTTCTGCTGGACAACTCCATAAGGGCGTGGTGGGTAAAAAGATTGACAACGGGAAGTGGCCAATTGTCAGACAAAGCCAGGGAAATGCTCAAAACTGCTGAAACCGAGGAAGACCTGCGGCAGTTTTTCAGCCGGCCGGGTATCCCCCTGACCTATCTGCGGTTTGTGAAAACAGGGACCTGCACTTTGACAATGGAAAACCGGCCCGTTTTTGATGGGGAACACTGGATGCCGGCAGCAGGCTGGTTTGATGGATGGCCGAAAAATTTGTGTGATCTCAAGACACTGGACCCCTGCTGCGGATCAGGCCATTTTCTGGTGGCGACCTTCCTGATGCTGGTTCCCATGCGTATGGAACTGGAAAATCTGTCTGCCCGTGATGCCGTGGATGCCGTGCTGCAGGATAACATCCACGGCCTGGAAATCGACCAACGTTGCGTGGAGCTGGCAGCCTTTGCCTTGGCACTGACTGCCTGGAAATATCCGGATGCCGGAGGCTACCGGGTCCTGCCACAACTGAACCTGGCCTGCTCCGGCCTGTCGGTCAGCGTGGCCAAAGAGGAATGGAAAGCGATTGCCGGTGCGCTTCCGGACAAAACCTACCTCCCCATCGCCCTGGACTGGATGTACGAGGCATTCAAACATGCCCCGACCCTGGGCAGCCTGCTGGACCCGAGCCGGGCCAAAGTGGCAGGACTGGTGAAGTGGCAGGAGATCGGACCGACCATCCAGGCGGCCCTGACCCAGGATCAGCCGGATGAATTGGTGGAAGCCGGGGTGGTGGCCCAAGGCCTTGCCGGAACCACCCGCCTGCTGACACAAAGATATCATCTCGTCATCACCAATGTCCCTTATCTGGTACGGGGCAAACAGAGCGACACCCTGCAAAAGTTCTGTGCCAAATATTACAAGGAAGGCAAGAACGACCTGGCCACCGTGTTTCTGGACCGGTGCTTGGAGTTGTGCGCGTCACAGGGCACCGTCAGCATTGTCCTTCCCCAGAACTGGCTGTTTCTGACCAGTTACCGAAAGTTTCGGGAAAAACTGCTGAAGAATGATACCTGGCATCTGATTGCACGGTTGGGACCAGGAGCTTTTGAAACTATCAGCGGCGAAGTGGTCAAGGCCATACTCATCACCCTGAGTCGGGGGGATGAAAGCATGGCAGGCGCATACAAGGCGGCTTCATCTTTGGTCTTGATCGACACCAATCAAATCCGGGGGATGGATGTGTCTGAGCTTCGCACCGCGGGGGACAAAACCGCACAGTTGCCTCATATCGAAGTCAAAAGCGTGGGGCAGGCGCAGCAGTTGAAGAACCCGGATGCAAGGGTGGCGTTTGGTGAGGTCTCAGGGGCATTACTCAGCAAATATGCCGACGGACTAAACGGAATGCACGGCGCAGATTCGTTCCATTTTCGTTTCAATTATTGGGAGATCACAGATTTTTCAATTTGGCACTTTTTTCAATGTACCCATGAGGAAACAACTCATTTTGGTGGAAAGCAAAATGTCTTTTTCTGGGCTGAAGAAGGAAAATGTCACAGAATCAATCCAAAAGCCTACGTAAAAGGGGAAAATATTTGGGGCAAATCAGGAGTTGTTGTAAGCATGATGCAAATCTTACCAGTCACACTTTATTGTGGCGATAAGTTCGACATTAGTTGCACACCTGTCATTCCCCATACCCCCGATCACCTCCCAGCCATCTGGTGCTACTGCTCCTCCCCCGAATACAACGAAGCAGTTCGTCGAATCGATCAAAAGCTAAATGTTACCAATGCCACCCTGGTCAAAGTCCCCTTCGACCTCGACCACTGGACAAAAGTCGCCGAAGAAAAATACCCCCACGGCCTCCCCCAACCCTACACCAACGATCCCACCCAATGGATCTTCCATGGCCATCCCTGCGGCTCGGTGATATGGGATAAAGATGTCAAATGGACGGCTCACGGCCCTCTGCGCGATGATGACACTGTTCTGCACGTGGCCGTAGCCAGGCTCCTGGGCTACCACTGGCCCGCTGAACTGGACCCGGACATGGAACTGGCCGACGAGCAGCGGGAATGGGTCAACCGGTGTCAATCCCTGCTTTCCTTTGCGGATGAGGACGGCATTGTGTGCATCCCGCCGGTGCGAGGTGAGGCACCGGCCGCTGACCGTCTGCTGAACCTGCTGGCAGCCGCCTATGGGGATGCCTGGTCCAACGACTTGCTGGCCCGGCTGTTGAAAAACGTCGACCAGGCTGGCAAAACCCTGGAAACCTGGCTCAGGGACAAATTTTTCACCCAGCACTGCAAACTGTTCAAGCACCGGCCCTTTATCTGGCACATCTG
>JAABTU010000448.1 GCA_011389715.1 Desulfotignum sp. | reverse complement strand
AAAAGCCTCGCCCGTGGATGTGTTCACCCTTGAGGTCACCCCGGATCAGGGGGAACGCCTGACCCTGGCAGCCAATGAAGGCCGGTTGCAGTTCGCCCTGCGCGGTGCAACAGATGATGCAGTGGTGCTGACAAAGGGGGTCACGCTTCCTGAAGTGCTGGCATCACTGAGTCTGGTTGAACCCCAGCCGGTAAAAGAGCCCCCGGTGACAGCGGCCCCCGCACCGAAACAGGAGATTAAGACCGTCATAAAATACATACGACCGGAAAAAACCAAAAAAGCTGTTGTGGAGACAATAAAAGGGCTCACACTGACCAGAAAAGAAGTGCCGCTTTGATCTGCCAATTGTTTTTTACCAGGAGATGATGATACATGTGCCTATCTTGTGAATACAAAAAAATCATCGCTGTTTTTTTTGTGATGCTGTTTTTCCTGCCAATGACCTGTTTTGCAGGCAGTCTTCTTGAAACCACCACCATTGAAACCGAAAAAATTGACCTCATTGTCGGCAAATCCCTTGTCATGAAGCTGGGGATTCCCATCAAAAAGAAATTGCGGGTGTCCATAGGGAATCCTGAAATTGCGGACTTCCAGGTATTGCCCCCGAATGAGATCTATATAAAGGGGCTATCCCCGGGGGTGACCAACCTGATCCTCTGGCAGGAGGATGAACTGCTGGCCATATATGATGTGGAGGTGACCTATGACGTATCCCGGCTCAAGGAAAAATTATACCAGGTGCTTCCCGATGAAACAGACATCCAGGTTTTTGCCGCCAACGACACCATCACCCTGCTGGGGAAAGTATCCAACAACGGGAATCTGTCCCGTGCCCTGATGCTGGCCAAATCCTATGCCCCGAAAGACAAGGTGAACAACCTGCTTGAGGTCGGCGGCACCCACCAGGTCATGCTGGAAATCACCATGGCGGAAATGGACCGCAGTGTGGGAAAAGATATGGGCATCGATTTCAGCTTCTTTAATGAAAGCGGGGACGTGTTCGCCACCATCCTGGGCCCCCTGGGCCAGAACACGCCCATAGGTGGCGCATCCATTTCACCGTCGGTTAATTCCTTTTTCCAGTTCTCCTCTGGCAGCAGCTCCTGGTCCGGATTTATCCAGGCTCTGCAGGAAGACGGCCTCATCAAAATCCTGTCTGAACCTAACCTCATTGCACTGAGCGGCCAGACAGCCAGTTTTCTGGCCGGCGGGGAATTCCCCATACCGGTACTCACTGGACTCATAGAGGGCAACATCTCTTTTGAATACAAAGAATACGGAGTGGGGCTCCAGTTCACCCCCTTTGTACTGGACCAGGGGCGTATCAATATCAAAGTGGACACCGAGGTGTCTGAACTTGATTTTGCAACCGCCGCGCAGTTCGGCGGGTTTTTGGTTCCCGGCATCAAGACCCGGAGGGCCGCCACCACCCTTGACTTGGCCGACGGACAAAGCTTTGCGCTGGCCGGGCTGTTGTCTGAAAACATCCGGGAGAACATTAAAAAATTCCCGTTCCTCGGGGATATCCCGGTTCTGGGAACCCTGTTTAAAAGCACCTCGTTCCAGAAAAATGAAACAGAGCTGGTGATCATCGCCACACCACGGTTTGTAAAACCCATAGACGGAAAAACCCTGCCGTTGCCCACGGATGCTTATGAGGAACCCGGTGATGCGGAAATTTATCTCAATATCATGAAAGAAGATATCCCGGTGACCGATTTCCAGGCTGTTGAGGGCAAACTGGATGGTGAATTCGGTCATACGTTTGAAGATAACTGATCTTGGATTGACAACACATAAGGGAGGATTGCATTTTGACTAAACACATTATAATCGCCGGACTGCTGACCGCCGGTCTTTTTTTCAGTGCATGCACCGCTACCAACCCCAGGTATGCACAGATTGCCGCCGATAAAGGCAGATCCTTTGAAACCGCCAGATTCAGCCAGATCCTGAATCCGGAAGCAGGTGTCAGCGACATGCCCATTGAAGGAATAGACGGACAGGCCGCAGATGATACCTATAAAAAATACCAGGACACCTTCAAGGTTGAAACACCGCCCACCCCGGTCTTTAACCTGAACATAGGTCCGGGCGGAAAATAAACATCATGTTTATGCCGTGCAAGTCAAAAGCTCTATCTCCAAACTGTTTCAGTAAAAAAGCATAATCCCTATGGAGAACAAATGGCAGCAAAAACAGCCCTTGTAAAACTGGCAGTAAAAACCCGGGACCTTGCCGACACATTTGTTAAGGACATGAAAACTGTGGAGGGATTCAGGGTGATCCCAGGATCCGACAGTGCGGTGCCGGATCTGCTCGTATATGAATTGTCACAGGCGTGGGAA
>JAABTU010000447.1 GCA_011389715.1 Desulfotignum sp. | reverse complement strand
CTTTTACCGGATATGCTTCCCCGGCCTGGCTGCTGGTGCCTGTTGCTGTTTTTATTGAAATGATTTTTGTATTGGGCCTTGCCTTCTTTTTGTCTGCTTTGTGTGTATTTATACGGGATATCGGAGAATTGCTGAATATTGTACTCATGGTCTGGTTTTTCGGAACTCCGGTCATATACCCGCTTTCCCTTGTGCCGGAGCGGTTTGCATTCCTGTATTCCCTGAATCCCATGGTGGAGTTTGTGGATTTTTACAGAAACCTTGTTTTGATGAATATGGTAGATATGCGGGCCCTGGTATGCATGTGTGCGTATGCTGTGATTTCATATGGAATCGGAACATGGTTTTTCCTCCGGTCAAAAAATGCGTTTGG
>JAABTU010000446.1 GCA_011389715.1 Desulfotignum sp. | reverse complement strand
GCGTTTGGAGATGTGTTGTAATTTATCCAGAATGAACATGCCATAAAGCCTTACCCTGATCACGGATATGGCCGGCAGAATGATATTTGCAGTGATCCTGCAACTAGTGAAAAAAATATGAAACAGGTCTGTGGACAAAATGTATGTGCCATTGTCGTGACATGGAACATCAATAACAGCTTTATGGCCAATTTCAGGGCCATAATCCCCCAGGTGGCACAGGCTGTCATTATTGATAATGGATCATGTCCAGACACTGTCCTGATGCTGAAAGCATTGCTTCCACTGTATGCTGACAAGGTGAAAATCATTTTCAACAACACCAACAAAGGGATTTCTGCGGCCCAGAACCAGGGGGTGGACATAGCCCTGAAATCAGGATTTGAATGGATTCTGTTGCTGGACCATGACAGCCGTCCTGCCCCGGATATGGTGGTAACCCTTCTAATGGCATATGATACCATCATTCATTCCGGTTCCATGGCAGGTCCCGGTGCCGAAAAGGACCATAAATCTTTTTGTCATAAAAAAATCGGATTGCTGGCTCCCAACAAAAAGGAAGAAAAATTCATTGGAAAAATGAAGTTGATCACTCCCGGACGTTTACCTTTCTGGCGGACGTTCGGCACGGATAAAATTGTCTGTGATGTTCGGTCTGTGATTGCCTCGGGCAGTTTGATAAAAAAAGAGGTGTTTTGGGATCTGGGCAGATTCAATGAAACTTTTTTCATGGATTATGTTGATGTGGAATTTTGTCTGCGCATGCACAGCAGGGGCTGGCAGATTGCAGCTGTCCGGGATGCGGTGCTGCATCATAATCTGGGCGATATTCAGCCACACTATTTTTTGGGGCATGGTATCAGTGTATCCAACCATGATGCCTGCAGACGCTATACCATGTTCAGAAATCGGGTGACTGTATGGAAACAATATTTTTTTTCACAACCAGAATATATTTTTTTTGACATGGGTATGGCGGTATATGAACTGGTAAAAATATGTCTGTATGAATCCGGAGCCGGGCATAAGTTCAAGGCTGCCATCAAGGGGATGATGGATGGCGCTGCCAGGTCATCGAGACGGTCTTTTTCATGAAACAGCTGCCCTGTATTCTGAAACATGACCCGCAATGCCGGATATCGGTATGCATGGCCACGTATAACGGTGAAAAATTTATTCGTGACCAGATAAGATCCATATTGAGCCAATTGTCCCGGAAGGATGAGCTTGTTGTTTCAGATGACGGATCACAGGACAGCACCCTTACAATTATTCAGGGCCTGGCTGACCAGCGGATGCGGATTGTTACCAATCCCCATCCAAAAGGTGTTGTCTGCAATTTTGAGAATGCACTGCATGCCGCATGCGGAAGGTATATATTTCTGGCTGATCAGGATGATATATGGCACCCGGCAAAGGTGTCAACCCTGTTGCCCCTGCTGGAACGGTACGATTTGATTGTCAGTGACTGCGTCCTCATTGATGAGAATGGTGGTGTGACGCATCCATCCTATTTCAGCCTCAGGCGTTCAGGCAGTGGTATATGTAAAAATGTGCTGGCCAATTCCTATATGGGGGCATGTATGGCTTTTAACCGGCGGGTTCTGGAAAAAGCACTGCCGTTTCCCAAAAATATTCCCATGCATGACTGGTGGATCGGTTTGATTGGTGATATGTTTGGGAAAACTTGTTTTTACAGGGATGCGCTGGTGTATTACAGGCGCCATGGCAAGAACCTGTCACCGCTGATGCACAATCAAACCTACTCTCCGGGTGAAAAAATGCGTATGAGAATACAGGTGATTGGATCACTGGCCAGAAAATGGATGGAAAATAGATATCGGAGTCCCGGGTGGAAACATAACAGTTGCAGATAGTATGCAGTTGAGGAAACAATCGGTTGCGTAACTTTTTTTGACAGGATTTAAGGACAGGCTATGACAA
>JAABTU010000445.1 GCA_011389715.1 Desulfotignum sp. | reverse complement strand
CTTCGCTCTGCAGCCGTTTTTCCACCTGGGTTTTGACCTGTTCAGCCCCGTCGGCAGGAAAGTGGCTGTCCACGGCAAGACGGACCAGGATTTCTCCGAGTTTTTCCTGGATCACCTGGAATTTCACGATGCCTTTCACCGACCGGGCAATATAGATGAATGAATACCCCACCACCCATTTGCCCTCTTTGGTCACGATAAATTCCACGGCCCGTCCGCCGCTGATGTTGATGGCGGATAAAGATCTGCCGCAGGCACATGGCTGATCGGAAAGGGTGACAATGTCCCCGGTACGGTACCGGATAATAGGGAATGCCGGCCCCACGATATTGGTTACCACCAGTTCGCCCTGGCCGTGCACCGGTTCCAGTGTATTTGGATCGATGGTTTCCAGAATGACCTGTTCATCCATGCAGTGCATGGTGTGGTGGGCACACTCATGTCCCACCAGCCCCCCTTCCCGCAGGCCGAAAGAATCATACACCGGCACCCCGAACCCCCGGGAGATGATATCCCTGTCCACATCCGAGAGCATTTCACTGGTGGTGATAATCACCTGCAGGCCGCAGGACTTCAGTTCCGATAAATCCAGTCCCATCTCTTTGCACATGTTCACGGTGAGCACAAAGGTACTGGGATACCCGAACAGGCATTTGGGCTTCCAGGAACACCATTGATCATAGTATTGCCTGACCCTGTCACAGTTCAGTTCAAATCCATTGCACAGCCCGTCATTGACGAAAAGGTCCCGGAGCCGTTTGATTTTGTCCTGTTTGCTCAGCTCCACAGGAGAACCCCAGTAATACATCTCTTTTTCCCCCCTGCGGATACCCACCCATTCATGGCCCCGCATCCGGGCTGCGTTGATATGGGCCTCTCTGCTGGAGGAGGTGTAAAATTCCAGTGCCTCATTGGTGGAGCCGCTGGTTCTGACCAGCTGGACCCGTTTGCCTTCTTCTTTCCACACCATCTGTTCGCGGTTTTCCCGCAAAGTCTGTTTTTCCAGCAAAGGGAAATGTTTCAGGTCCTCCAGGGAGCGGATATCGTCAGGGTGTATCCGGCGGTCATCCATCAGGTGTCGCCAAAAGGGCGTGTGTTCATAAGCTGTATGGATAGTATGTTTCAACCGGTGTAACCGAAGCGCTTCCAGTTCCTCTTTTTCCCACCACTGGCTTTTGTTCAGTTCATTGAGGATAGTAAAGCTGGGCCGTCCGAGAAAGGTTTCCTGGAGCCTGAACACGTTTCTGGCAATTAATGGTATCATACTGCACCTCCTTCCAAATATTGAAACCTGCTAAAACAAGTAAAAGTTATTCAACCCCTGGATCACTTTACGTGTCAATGCCCGCACAGGGCGGTTGATGAGGCACGGATCAACCGATACCGGGCAATACCCCTCATTTTTGACCATCTGCCCCAGGCGCGCAAATGTGCGGGCCGGATAGACATGCTGCTCCCTGCCCAGCCATTCGCAGAACTTTTCAAACCGCCGGATCACAACACGGTTGGGTCTGCCGCCGTTGTACTGCTTGTCCTTTACCTTGAACAAACTGAAACTGTGCAGGATCACCACGGCATCCGCACCGGCATCGCAGATCATCTTGACAGCGTCCCGGCACTCTTCAAAGGAAGACCCCATCAGGTCCACGGGTTTGGCTGGATGCAGTCCGGGCCAGGCCGGCTGCCGGAACCCGGACAGGGCCACTTCAAGAACATCGCCGTACCATTTGGATCCGTTGTATCTTTCCTTGTCTTCAAACAGGCACTGGCCCCCCACATAGGGAAAGGTATAGGAGCTGTCTATCCATATGCCTGCATGGGTCAGGATTTTGAGGGTTTCATCTGAAGCCCCCATGTTCCCGGCCCGGAAGGCAATGGGAGCCTGGCCTGTCCATTTTTCAAGAAGTGCCGCCCCTTCTGATATGATCTGCTTTTGCAGATCCAGGGGCAGTTCCGCGATCTGGTCGGTCATCTTGAAGGGTTTGCCTTGCTGCTGGAGGCCGTAGTGATAATGCCCGGGATGGACATGGAGCTGCACGTCCTGGCCATGATCCACAAGATACCGGCAGACCGGTTCCGTCTGATCGGGGTATCCCAGCTCATCATTGAAAGGCTCCACAAAAAATGTGGCTTTGACACCATACCGGTCCAGAATATCACAGATCAGGGGAATCCCGTAAGCCTTGTCCCCATACTGTCCCATCATGCCCCTGGAAGGAGGGATCGGCTTAAGATCGGTTCCCCAGGCCCCGCCCATGCTGCATTCCACGTCAAAGGTAAATAATACGCCCGGTTTCATTTTTACATTCTTTCATCCGCAGATTACGCAGATGGGCGCAGATTATTAAACTATATTAT
>JAABTU010000456.1 GCA_011389715.1 Desulfotignum sp. | reverse complement strand
CACGCTCACCTTAAACCTGTCTGTAAGCCTGCTGGGCATCCTCATATGGCCTGGACAATCAACGATCCTGACAGCGGGACATACCGCCGGAAGTTTGAAAGTCTGCTGTCTATCCAGGACCATTATCCCAAGCAGATCATTACCATATGGGCGGATGTTTCATGGACGGGTTTGCCCTGATCGTGTGCAACGCCCTGCTGCTGATCTTTCCGCAGATCGCGCTGTTCCTGCCGAAACTGTTATGACAAGCTGAATTCAGGAGATACATGATTGTTATTCCCGAACATGGCGGAAATTTCTTACCATTGCCGCTTGTTTGTCCATTTCCAGATCCCCGTCATAAATGAGCATGCCGGGATGATCTGATCCTGAAATCTTTTGAAAATAGCGGATGCCTTTCAGAAATTCATCCCGGAAGGTGCGGAAGATTTTATTTCAATGGGAATGAATGCTGTTCCCGAAGGATAAAGAAGATCCACTTCGTTCTGGTACCGGTCACGGTAAAAATAAAGTCCCGGGTCCCTGCCTTCATTTGCCCTGGCCTTATACGCCTCGGCAACCACCATATTTTCAAACAGGCTGCCGAATGCCGGATCCCGTTTGAACATAATCTTTCGAAAGTTCATTCAGGGCAAAAGGCAGCAGGGTCAGCAGTGCGGTTCTTCCTGCCAGAGACTGTGTGATGGCTTCTCTCAACCGCAGCTGGTGGCTGCCGGTCAAAATATAGCCTGCTGTCAGTTCAGGGGCTTCATCCACAAAAACCTGAATCCAGGAAAGCAGCTCCGGTACGTTCTGTATTTCATCAAAAATGACCGGCGGCTGATATCTGAGCATAAACGTTTTTGGATCCTCCATGGCAAGCGTGCGCAACTCAGGATTTTCGAGATTGACATAGGCGTGATGTGGAAAAACCTTTTGGGCCAGAGTGGTCTTCCCTGACTGGCGGGGACCAATGATGGTAATTACAGGGTTTTCTCCGGCAGTTACGTGTAACTCGTTTTCAATTTTTCGATCCAGCATAATATAGACAAATCTAAACTTGGAGTTTCATTTTGTCCATATTAGCATGAATTGTATTGGAATCAACAAAAAAACAGATGCCATAAAACATCCGACCTGTCTTGCTCACGCTGCACCCTTTGATTTACAGAATTTCATCTGATTTTCTGCCAACCTATCTACCAACCCTTACAGGCTCACCCAGCCTTTCAGAAGTTCACTTTTTCCTGGGTAGTTTTCTGGTACTACCGAGAATTCCTCGACAGTTCGCTTACAGCCGGTCAAAGACACATTTGGATTTTCCGAACAGCTTCATTTCCGAACCTCCCAATGACCGCCCCTTGTTGGTCCGATACGTTTCAGCCTTCCGGCTTTTTGTAATTTGTGCAGGTTTTTTTCCACCGCCCGCGTTGAAATCTGTAATTTTTCAGCCAGTTCAGGAATGGTCAAAAGAGAATCATTTGTAAGCAGATCTAAAATTTTCTCCGAACTTTTTCCCGAACTTTTTCCCGAACTTTCTTCTTTATCATCCAAGACGTCTTCACCTTTGACTGCCGCCAGATATTCCCGGGAAAATTGAAATTCTACCCAGAGATCATACCCGTCCACATGGATATTGGGAGGCGGGGAATCTGCTTTACGGCAGGCAAAGAATATTTTTTCAATCCCCCGCCCCCAGGACTCGATCTCCCCGGAGCGGAAAAACGCGTTGGCCACATCCGGATTATAGGGATGGGAGGCATGGGCACCCAGCAGTTTTTCAAGATCCCAGCCGTCAGGCAGGACCGCAGGATTCCAGATCCGCAGTTTATGCTCGTACACCCGGATCTGTATGGGTGCGGGCACGGCATAATCCCGGTGCACCAAAGCATTCAGCACCGTCTCGCGCAAGGCCTCGTAAGGCACGGGGAACCGCTCGATCCGCTGAATGCCCTGGTAGCTGATGGCGGCTTTCATGTATTTGGTCCGCAGCAGGTCAACCACGGCATGGGCCTGGGAAAAAAGAGACCCATGGATTTCATCATGATAGGCCAGGTCTGATTCGGATACAAAATAGCCGATTTTCACAAAAGCCCCGGTGATGAACCGGTCCGGGTCTTCATGAAACAACAGCACGGCCGCCCGTTTCAGGTATTTCCCTTCCACCAGTTTCAACTTTTCCAGCAAACCTGCATCTGATGCCGACAGATCCGCAGCACTCAAACGGCCGCTGGCAGCTGCCAGTTCACGGAATCGCTTCAGACTGGTCAGGGACAAATCCGGAGGTTTAACCCCGGGCAGCGGCACGGAATCCCAGGTACGGCCCTGCCGCTGCAGCAGAAACCGGTCTAAGGCCGCGTCTTTCAGCTCCTGGAGCGTACTGCCGCTGCGGGTATAGTACCGCCCCCGAAAACTGATGGGATTGGTGTAGGCGGGAACATGAATCTCCAGCAGCTCCACCCCGGCTTCCTCAACCAGGTTGACATCCACCATGATTCCCAGCAGGTCACGGATTTTATTGGGCAGCTCCTCCAGCAGTTTTGGACCGTTCGAAACGCCCACCACGTCCCCCCGATCGTTTCTACCGATCACCAGCACACCGCCCCGGCCGTTGGCAAACCCCCTGACCCAGCGCAGGTATTCGTCCCGCCAGGATTCTTTCCATTCGATGGTCTGGTTTTCCCCGGTCATACACCGGCCTCCATAAATTCTTTCTGCAATCTTTCTTAATTCTTTCTGCAAAAACGTCTGCAGAAAGAAACTGATATCTCTGTATCTGCTTTCAACAAGGGCATTCTGTCATTGTTACGGTTTCATTTAATTTTCAGCATTAAATTTTGTGTTGCGTTTCTTTCTGCATTCCGCAATTCTGGTCCATCCTGCTCTCCCCCTATATTTCGTTTTTCTCCGCAAATGAATAATACCCGCTGGTATTGAATATGATATGGTCTAAAAAACTCAAGCCCAGTATTTTTGCCGCCTGATTCAACTGCCTTGTAATTTGAATATCCTCAGCACTCGGCTTTAACTCTCCGTGAGGATGATTATGGGCCACAATCACAGCGGATGCCCTTTCGGAAATGACATCTGCAAAGACCTCCCTGGGGTGGACATGAGTCTTATTTACAAGACCGATCGTGACCACCCGGATACCCATCACCTCATTGGCGCCGTTGATGGAAACACACAGAAAATGTTCCTGGTTTCTGTCTGCATAGTGCTGTATCAGCGGCAAAACATCCGCCGGAAATTGGATTTTCATGCCCGCCGGTTTGATCCTTCTTCGTACAAACTCGAATGCCGCGGCAATGGATGCCGCTTTTGCCGTACCGATACCATCAACATTGATCATGTCATGGGCTGTAAAAGACAGTCCCTTTGTATCGATAATTTTAACGATCTTTTTCGACAAGGAAAGCACATCGTCTTTTTGAGTGCCCTTCCCAAGAATAACCGCCAGCAGTTCCTGATCGGAAAGGAATGAGGCCCCCTGCTTCAGCAGTTTTTCCCGGGGACGTTCAAATTGCGGGATGTCTTTTATTTTTTTCATTTGTCGATTTCACTTTTTACACTGTCTGATGAAGATTTGGCAGGCTTTTTCCTTTGTGCCTTCCGTTTTTGCCGGACAGCCCCTTTCAATTCCGCTTCCATCTTTGTTTTTTCTTCCAGAATTCGTTCCAGCAGTTTCTCCGCTGGTTCATCATTGGGATCCTGGGGCACCAGTTCTCCCCGGAAGGCTTTGGCAAGAACCGATTGGGACAGCTTGTCCACCCGGCCCCTGGCTTTCTGGTAATGGGTTTCTACTTTGTCTGCCAGGGCGAAGAGTTTGTCGACTTGCCTGACGATTTCTTTTTGTTCTTCAATGGGTGGAAAAGGGATTTCAAAATGAGCATCTTGGGAAACCGCTTGTATTCAGCTTCATGCTGATCCGTGTATTTTTTTATTGTCCTGATGATTTTTTCAATACTGTCGGGGGATGTGATTTTCTGCTCTATCTCGGAAGCACTGAATTCCCGCTCATCTTCCAGTTCATCCAGCTGTTCGGCACCGGTTTCCATATCAATCTCACCGACCAGTTCTCCTTCTTTGAGAAACGCGCCGTTGATATGAATATCGGATTTGATCTTTACCGCATCATAATCAACAAGATAACCATCAAGTACCGCCTGTTCGGTACTATAGGAAAATACTTTATTTTTGAACATTGCCAAAGTATGTGTGGCCGGAGTTGCAGTAAGACCGATTTTTACCGCATCGAAATAATCCAGAACATATTTCCATCGTCCTGTCTCTTTTGCCGAATAGCCACGGTGGCACTCATCAGCAACAATGACATCAAAGGTATGAATCGGAATATCCAGTTTTTTCGCATCCACGTCATATTCAAGGTCGTTTACTGCCTCTTTGCCAAGCAGGTTGATCGACATGCGCTGGATGGTAGATATATAGATATAAGTGTGTTTTTCCTGGGGATTGGTCAGGTATTCTTCAGGCAGCACTTTCGGATCAAAATTTCCTTCTCCTTCCAGATCATCACGCCTGAACTTCTGGCTGTAAACCTCATAATCTTTATCAAGTTTTAAACCCTCCGGTGTTTCAAATGCGGAAATTTCCGATACAGTTTGCGCAGCCAATGCACGCCTGTCCACCAGGAAAAGGATTCTTTTGGCATACCCGGATTTAAGCAGCCTGTATAATGAAAATCAAAAAGCTGGTGTGAGCTGTTTAGTTTTTTACGCACGTCTATATGAAATATCAGTTCACCATTGGTGGAATAAAGAAAAGGCACCTTGTATTCACGCCATTCACCAACAGTATCCGGGACCCCTTTCGCATACCTTTTTGCCTGCTCCAGAACATTTCCCGCACCCACGGATACTTTTTTGGCCTCGATAATACCAAGTAGTTTGCCCTCGACAAAGAGGGCATAATCCGCCGGTCCTGTTTCCGTTGGAAATTCCTCTACCGCATGATTTGACAACGAGGCATGGTCATCCACCTGGTCATTATGGATTACAGTCCATTTCAGCAGTGATGATTTCAGCTTTTCATCAATTCTCTTTTTCCTGGTCCATGCTTCTGATTCGGTCATTTTCAATCTCTCATTTTATTGAAAAGCCATAGAGAAAATTCTTTCAAGCAGAATTACATTCCAACCCTTTATATGTAACGCATAATTCACCAGCAGAATAGGCACCCACACAAATCTTTTTCCAGATGAAATGACATATTAAATTATTACAAGTGATTGCATCTCTCATCCTTAATACACCGATCTCCTGCAGCGGTTGTTTACCATCCCGTGGACGGGCTGCTCGGCGTATCAATGTGCATATTCCTGTTCAGGTGACATTGGTTTAATCGTTTTCAAAATATTGGCTTCAGATTGCTGTGCAAAATAAAGATCCCACCGCAACTGCACATTCAGCCAGAAATCAGGGGTAACACCGAAAAATTTTGAAAGTCGCAGCGCTGTGCTTGGTGTGACACCTCTGCGGCCGTTAATGATTTCATTGATCCTCTGATAGGGCACACGAATCGCATCTGCCAGTTCTTTTTGCTTGAGCCCCATGGGTTTTAAAAATTCTTCAAGAAGCATTTCCCCCGGGTGTGTGGGCGCTCTGTGTGTTGGAATTCGAATCATACATAACTCCTTGGTTGATAATGTTTCAATGGTAATCTGTAATTTCAACATCTGATGGTCCATTTTCAGACCATTTGAAACAAATCCGATATTGCTCATTTAATCGGATACTGTGTTGACCTTTCCGATCTCGCTGAAGCGCTTCGAGCTGATTACCCGGAGGGACACGCAGATCATCAAGCAAAGATGCGGAATCAAGCTGATCAAGTTTGCGGGAAGCAATTTTCCAAATACTTCTTGGGCAGATTTTTAAAGCTTGTTTGGTCACTTTGCCATTAAAAATATCCTGAGTCGCTTGATTTTTAAAATCACATATCATGAAAACACAATATCACGGTTGTCATGCTATTTCAAGCATTGGTATTATACCAACCATTTGTTCTCAAGCCTTTTTTCCTGATAAACACCAAAAAGCAACTATCAAAAAAAATTTTGGTGGCTTCGTACCTACCCATCCTGTTCATCATCGTTCTGTTTATATTTCCAGGGATTTTCAGCAACATCCCGTTTGATGTATTCACGATAGTCCGTGTATATTTTCTTGATAAGATCTTCAAATGCCGGAATGCCGATAAAGGCTTTGCTGTGATACCGCTCCTTTTCCAGCCTCTCATCTTCCATTTTCTTTTCATAGGCATCTTGGTCAAAAGGACCCCACTTCTCCTCTAACTCGTTTTTCACCTGTTCCCAGGGAATTCCTTTTGACTTGTCAGATTCAAATTCTTTGGCTCTTTTATCAAGTTCAGATGCAACAGGGTCTTCTTTGTGTTCATAACCTGGTTCAGGGATCATGTCATAATCAAGAACCGGTTTGCCAAATGCTTCCGCCATCATCACCCATGAATGCCGCAGCTCTTCAATGGTTTCACCAAAAGGTTCAATCGGATCTGTCGTGATTGCTCCTGCAAACCCATTTTTATCGTAGTATGCTTCATGTATGGCATACGTGTAATTGGTTCTTTCTTTTCTGCCCGAAGAATCATGATAGACCGTTTTCTTACGGACAACTCTGTAATTCCACATAATTCACCTTCACATTTTTTTGCCGCTGCAAAGGGTTCTATCTTTCTCTTCCTGATCCAGCGGTTTAAATGCCTTTTTGTCAATCATTCCCTCTTTAAACCGTATTTTTTGGATGTTAGCAAATGTCAGCCTTTTGTCAACATACCCGGACGGATGTAACAGCACCTCTTTTTTTGGCCTTGTCGGTGAAAATAATATTTGGTTAACACTCTGCCAGCACCGATTCCAGCTCGGTACCGGTCATGGCATACGGCAGGATGACCCTGCGCCGGATAACAGCAAAAAAGGACATGCCGCACCTTTCTTGACATTGCGGAAAAAAACAGGCACTATCCATCCAGAAAGGATGTCAGCCGCGATGGAAGAAACAATCACACAATATTTTGAAACAAAAAATGAGGTGGCTGCCGTGCACTTGTTCGGATCATTCGCATCTGAAAAAAACCGCCCCATGAGTGATGTGGATCTGGCAATCCTGTTTTTACCGGAACACTTACCATCAGCAGAACAATTCTGCCGCCGGTATCTGACTGATCTTGGCAGACTTCTGAGAAAGGATATCCATCCCATTGTGATGAACCGGGCCGGGGAAATTCTGCTCAAACAGATTTTCCTCAAAGGCAGACAGCTTGTGGTGAAAAACCCGACCGTTGTCAGTGAATTCAATATGACCGCCATATCCCGGATCGCAGATTTCGGTTATTATCTGGAACCTATGCAGGCCGGCGTGAAAAACAAGGTTCAGGAGAGGGTTAATGGTTGACAAAGATGTGCTGTTTGCCAAAATCAGTTCTGTGAACAAACACCTGGATCGGGTGAAAAAACAATCGGCCCTGCCCCTGGACCAATTCCTGACAAGTCCCGATGCCCAGGATATCGTTCTGTTCAATCTGCATCTGGCAATTCAAAGCTGCATTGACATGGCAGCCCATATTGTCAGCGAACAAGGCATGGGAGTAGCTGGCTCCACCAATGAGCTGTTTTATTTTCTTGAAGAACATCATGTAATCGATGCTGCACTTTGTGAAAAAATGACCCTGGCCGTGGGATTGCGAAACCTGATCGTCCATGAATACGGCCGGCTGGATATGAAACAGATATATGAATCCTGCCGCCATGATATCCAGGATCTTTCAGCCTTTGCCTCAGCAGTGATGACTGCTTGTAACCTGTAATACCGGATACAAAAATGCCAGACACGCTGAACCGAGTCAGTGCAGGCGCAGCGACTGGATATGCTGGATCAGATCCGGAAAAGGCGGTTTTTCAAAATTGCGCTTTTTCAGGTAGATGTTGATCTGGTCTTTGAGAACTGCGGTATCAGGAAACAGAGCGGTCAGTTGACCGCTCTCCAGCTCCTTGAGCACCGTGTACCGGGGAACGAACCCCACCCCCATGGATGCAAGGGCAGCATTTATGATGCCCCGGACACTGGAAATCCGGATCACAGTGTCACACCCGAAATCCGCTTTGCCGGCCAGGGCATTGATAAAATTTTTCCACCAGAGCAGGTCTTTGTCAAAGGACAGTAGGCTGCACCGGGACAGGTCGGCAATGGTGTGAATCCTGCGGTCCGCCACATACCACGGGGTGGCGATCACCACATACTCCTCTCTCATCAAAGGTACACACACCAGGCTTTCATGCACATGAGGAATGCAGTCCAAGATGATATCCAGGTCATCTGCCAGCAATGGCTCCAACAGACAGGGATCCAGGAAAAAATCCACATGAATGTGGGGATGGCTGGTTAAAAAGGGGGCTATTCCTTTGAGGAGCACGGATGACCCGAACTCCACCGGAGCGCCCAGGGTAAGGGATATCCGGTGGCCTCTGCCGGCGGCAAGACTGTCCAGGGTATCGTCGATCCTGGGAAAAATATCGGCACACCGCCGGAAGAGAAATTCCCCTTCCCTGGTCAGGCGGAATTTTCGGCCGGCCCGGTCCACCAGTTCGAACCCCATTTCTGTTTCCAGTTTTTTAATGGCATGGCTTACTGCGGACTGGGTCAGGCACAGCCGTTGTGCACACCCGGTGTAGCTGCCGGCCTTTGCGAGGCTGTAAAAGGTTTTCAGTTTGTTCAGGTCCGCCTGCATAGAGTCCTTTATACCATTTGGCCCGAAACTGACATATCACCGATCCCTTGTACCACGAAGATCTCAAAGATCAACGCAGACTATCGAAATGCAATGCGCTGCGCCAGGCAGGTTTATCATGGTGCATTAATAATCCATGCACTGAACCATGTCAAGCGAGTCAAGCGATCTGGGGCTTTCCATCCATGCCTGTCTGTGCTATGGTCCGTGAGCGTACACCCCGAATTTCCGGAGACCTATGGACCCGCTTTTTGAAGAACTGGATTGTCAGCAGACCCGACTGGGGGAATTGAGCCTGAGACGGCGGCGCCTGCTGCAGCTGGAAGGCACAACGATTTACGAGGTGAAGCTGGGGGACCATTTTCTGATGTCCAGCCTGTTCCATGAGGCGGAAACCAAAATGGCGGAGATCAGCCTGGCCCTGGCAACCAAACCCCACCTGAAAGTGGTGGTGGGGGGACTGGGACTGGGATATACCGCTGCCGCCGCCCTGGCAGATCCGCGGGTAAGCTCCCTGGTGGTGGTGGAATATCTGGCACCGGTGATCAGCTGGCACAAAAAAAAGCTGGTGCCCCTGGGAAACCAGCTGTCATCAGACCCCCGGTGCCGGATGATCCATGATGATTTTTTCGCCCGAAGCCGGGATGCTCACCAGGGATTTGATCCGGACTTTCCCGGAAAAAAACAGGACATCATTCTTCTGGACATCGACCACACCCCCAACCGGGTCCTGCACCGGACCAATGCCCGGTTTTATACACCCGAAGGCCTGAGGGAACTGGCCGGGCACCTGACCCCGGGCGGGGTGTTCGCCCTGTGGTCCGATGATCCGCCGGAAAAAGCGTTCACATCCCTGCTGGAAGCCGTGTTTCCGGAAGTTCACGCCCATACCGTGTGTTTCAAAAACCCCTTCACCGGCGGTACGGCTGAAAACGCAGTGTACTCAGCCGTAACAGACCAGTAAGTCCAGAAGGCATATCCGTTATTCAGAGCGTTCACGCTGTTCAGTCACACAATAGATTCCCTCTCCCTTGAACGCCGGGCGGAAACACAGGTTGTCCGAACTGCACAAGGCCGGGCCGGTATCGCCGCTGCGCCACCGGTTGATCAGGCCGGGCTCCCGGATCAGGGGCCGGCTCAAAGAGATATAATCGGAAACACCCCCGGCAACCAGTTCCTGTGCCTTTTCAAGGGAGCGGATGCCCCCCACAAGGATGACGGGAATGTCCAGGGCCTGTTTAATTGCCGCTGCCCCCTGTGCAAAGTATGCTTCCTTTTCCGGCTTGTTGATACCCAGCCGGCTGGGGGACAATGTCTTGCTGGTGAGAAAACCGCCGGACACCTCAATGGCATCAATGCCGGCGTTCTGCAGGAGTCTGGCGGTCGCAACCGCATCTTCCAGGGTCAGGCCGCCTTCCACATCATCCCGGGCATTGAGTTTCACCAGCACGGGAAAGTCCGGCTCCACAGCCTGCCGCACCGCATCCACGGTGTCACACAGAGCCCGACTGCGGTTTTCAATGGACCCGCCGTAGGCATCCTGCCGCCGGTTGTAAACCGGAGACAGAAACTGGCTGAACAGATACCCATGGGCCGCATGGATCTGGACCCCGTCGAAACCGGCTGCTTTGGCCCGCTCAGCAGCCTGCACATAGGCTGACACCAGGGACTGGATATCTGAGATGGTCAGTTCATGGCGGGGGGTTTTGGCCAGACCCTCAAACAGGGACACCACATGGGGCGGGGTTCGGGTAATGTTTTCCGCGGCAAACGTGCCGGCATGTGCCAGCTGGGCCACCATTTTTCCGCCTGCCCGGTGAACGGCCTCGGTCATGGATGTCAGCCCCTCAACCAGGTCATCTTTGTATATTCCCGTCTGCCTGGGGCCGGCCTGGCCTTCCGGCAGCACAAAGGTATGCCCGGAAATGATCAGGCCCACCCCGCCTTCTGCCAGCCGGGTGACGGTGTCGATCAGTTCAGGAGTCACGGCCCCGTCTTCATCAGCCATGCCTTCCCAGGTAGCGGAACGGACAAACCGGTTGGATAATGTCATGCCGTTGATCTGTGCCTTGTCGAAAAGATCGGTCATATGCTTTTTTGTATCCTTATTTAAGGTTTCATGTTTGAATTTTAAAAATAAAACAGATGTGCCGGCAGATCAAGCGCTCTTTTGCCGGACAGAAAAACGCGGGATCGCAAAAATGCGGTTCACATCTTGCACCGCCGGTGCTATGATCCTGGACAGATCGAATCCGTCAACCAAAACCTGTTGTGAACAGAAAAAATTTTCAACCTGCACACAGGTACTGATGAACAATGCACCAATACGTGGAGACGAATGGACCCGCTGGCCGACGGTATACCATAAATCACAATCCCTTTTTTTTATACAAAAGGATTCACTATTTTTGTATTTGAAATCTGCTGACCATTGTTCAGATCTTCGGAATATAGAATTTTACAGTCAGCATAATTTGCCGCAGCAACAATAAGTGAGTCCCAGCAGGACAGGTGATTTATTTTCTTCAGCTTCAGCGCACTTTTGAAGAGCAGCAAATCAAGATTTACAATTTCCATGATTTCAAATAATTCGATCTCTTTTTCAGCAACAGACTCAGAAAGGGGCGTTTTTATTTTTTGTGTAACAGTCACCCAGAACTCACTTAATACCTGAATGGAGATCACCGCTGTTTTGTTTAACAGCGCATTCTTGATCAATTTGCGTGCGATGTGTTTCTTGACCGGTTCTGATGCGTCATTGGCATAAACCAGTATATTGGTATCAAAAAAAACATTACCGCTCATGAAGGTCATCCCTGGTCCATTTTTTTGGACCGGTTTCAGCTATGCTGGTCTCAAACAGCATATCCAGTTCTTCAATCAAAAGATGCCGATGCTTTTCTTCCCGGTTGACCAGATCCTCAATATATGCCCTGATCAAACCACTGAAACTGGTGTCCTTGTCAATGGCAATTTTTTTGGCTTTTTTCAAAAGCTGTTCATCAATGGAAATGGTTATATTTGTCATATCGCACCTTTTTATGCGTTACACATAAAAAGGTGTTACACATTACTCGTGTGAATGTCAAGAGAAAAAGCAGGTTCCGATTTATACCATAGTCTTTGGATATGATCTCATCTGGCCTGATACCGGCAGCACCGGCCAGGGTCTCCAACATTCCGGCGTCGTGGCCACAACCGGTTATTTGTACAATGCCGCCAGCCTGTCTGCCGGAACCCCGAAATGATACAGCAGCCGGATCAGCCAGTTGCGGAGGGTGCAGATTGCAATGCCTTCCTTTTTCCACCGCCGGGAGGATGTGGTGGATTTTTGTTTCAGGATATGGATGCGGCTGCCCTGCTTTCTGATCCGCGTCATCAGTTCCAGGTCCTCCATGATGGGGATCTCCCTGAACCCGCCCAGCTTGTCAAAATAGTCTTTTCTGAAAAAAATGCTCTGATCGCCGTAGGGGACCCGGGTGATCCGGGACCTGAGATTGGCAGACCATTCTATGATTTTCAAGGGAAGACGGTCATCGTCTATTCCCAGGGAAAACGCCCCGCCCACCAGGTCTTTATCCCTGGAAAGCACATGTTTTATCAATTCCGGGGCAGCACCAGGCAAACAGGTATCGGCGTGCACAAAGAGCAGAATATCTCCTCTGGCCATCTCAGCTCCGTGGTTCATCTGCCTGGCCCGCCCCCTGCCGGAACGGATCTTTTTGATCCGGGGCAGCGCAACCGCTGCAAGGGTGTCACCTTCAGGATGGCCGTCCACCACAATGATTTCACTGCCTGGGCCGGGAAAAACCATCTGCAATGTTTCAAGAAATGCATTGATGGTTTTGGCTTCCCGGAAAACCGGCACTATGACGGAAAGGTTCATATCACGGGATGTCCTGTCAGGTTTCATCTGTTCGGTGGCTGGAGAACAGACCGGTTTCCGCTGAAACAGCATTCAGATCCTCCTGGCTATCGATATCTCTCATGGCTGTCAGCAGAATGGGTTTGCGCCGGGCTGCCGCCAGTTTTTTCAGGGTGATGTGCAGCACATCCGGCGTACTCCAGGGTATATGATCAAACATTTCAGGAAAAAAATCTTCCTGTGTCATGGCCACCAGGTAATACCCCCCGTCCTTTGCAGGGCCGATCACCACATCACACATGCCCGTCCTTTGTGCAGCCTCCTCAATGATGGCGGCCGGCAGGTGGGGCAGGTCACTGCCGGTGAGAATGACCCGGTCAAACCCGAGGGCAAAGGCATTTTCAAAGGCATCCCGCATTTTTTGACCCAGGTCCGCGCCTTTTTGCACCATAAAATCACACCCGCTGCCGAGCCACGCCCGATAATGAGAAACCGGATGATCCGGATGACAGCTGATCACCGTGTCAAAGCATGTTGACCGGCAGGTTGCCAGCATGGTCCGGACAAATCCGCGATACAGCACGGCTGCTTTTTCCATGCCGATCTGCCTGCCGAGCCGGGTTTTGACCGAACCCGGCTTCGGATATTTCACCATGACAACAATGGCGGTCCGGTTAACCATTGTACGTTCCCAGGCAGTCCGGCAGACCTGTTTCATTTTCATGTCGATACTGTTCTGTCAATGCTTTCATGGGACACCAATAGACTGAACGCCCGAACCTGTCAACCCATGTTTTGGATTGACATTATCTATATAATATCCCCTGCAGCATTCAAATTTGAAATTGGACAGCCCGTCCGGATCTGGTATAGTTCAATAGTTTATGACACCAAATGATACCAAACATATGACCCTAAACATATCAGGAAAAATCCATGATTCCTATCGATATTCCGGGTGCGGAAAAAAAAG
>JAABTU010000471.1 GCA_011389715.1 Desulfotignum sp. | reverse complement strand
GCGAGACCATGGCGCTGTACCGGAAAAGGAAAATAAATTCTATGATAGTTTTTGACCTGGAGTGCATGAACGGCCATGCCTTTGAAGGCTGGTTTCAGGACAAACAGGAGCTGGACACCCAGCAGACCCGAGGACTGCTGCAATGTCCTGTCTGTGACACAACCTCGGTGGTGCAAAAGCTCCACCCCATTGCCATTAAAACATCGGGTGCCGGCCCCGGTCCACAGGCCCGGCAGGCACTTCAGGCCAGCCAGGAAGCCATGACCGAACTCACGGAGCGGGTGGCCAGGTTTGTGGAAAAAAATTTTGAAGATGTGGGCCACACCTTTGCAAAGGAAGCCTTGAAAATGCACTATGGTGCTTCTGAATTCCGCAGTATCCGCGGCACCACCACCCAGGAGGAAGAAACGCTTCTTCACAAGGAAGGGGTGCCGGTATTCAAGGTTCCGACACCAAATAAAAACAACGAGGACCTTAACTGATGCCTGTAAAAAAAAAGCATATGTTGATGAACTGCCGCCTTTTTTCCTTACTGGTTGCGGCACTGGCCATTACCCTGACTGCCGGGTGCGCCCCGGCCCGGTTTTCCATCTCCTTTGACCAGGTGGACGGGTTGAAACAGGGGGATCCGGTAATACATGAAAACACAAAAGTCGGACAGGTGAAAAACATCACCTATACCAAAGATGCGGTCTTTCTGGTTTCAGTGGAGATCCCTGAAACCCTTTCAGACTGCGCCACGGAACACTCCCGGTTTTTCATCGGCAGCGCACCTGGTAATACAGAGGAAAAAGCGGTGTTTATTGAACAGACAAAGCCGGGCGGCAAAAAAATTGCCAATGATGCCATCGTCGCCGGCAGCACAAAAACACCGGTTGCTGCGGCAGCCTCTTCCCTGGAAGCGTTCTGGAAGGCCATGGAAAAAAGCATGGCTGATCTGATGAAAAAAATTGAAACCGTGCCGGAAACAGAAGAATACCAGGCATTGAAAGATGCCATGGCAGAGATGGAACAGCAATTGAAAACCTCCGGCCAGAAAATGGGAGACACCCTGAAAAAAGAGATTCTTCCCCTGCTGGAAGAAAAACTCAACGCCTTGTCAGAAAAACTCAAAGAACAGGGCAAAGAGGACAAGGCCAGATCCCTGGAAAAGGATTTTGGCCGGCTCCAGGATATTTAACTGCTTTATGTCTGCATCCTTGGCCAGATATCAGCCACCTTGTAGCCTTCAGGCCAGGGGTCATGGGGATCCAGCATGTGCTGGTGGGTGCCGGTGATCCAGGCCCGGCCCGTGATGGAAGGGATGATGGCATCAACCGCCCCGACTGATGTGGTCTGCTCCAGGCGGCAGAAAAACCGGGACCCGATGATGGACTCGCCGATGTATTTATCCCCGGGCTTGAGAAGACCTTTGGCGGCCAGCACGGCCATGCGGGCACTGCATCCGGTGCCGGTGGGGGACCGGTCCAGCTTGCCGGGCTGAATGGCCACGGTATTTTTCCCCACCCATATCCTGTTTTCCTTTTTCAGGGGTGCGGCCATCTGGCAGAAGGAAACATGGGTCCAGTCAGGATTGTGCGGATGCACAAACCCCAGCTGCTCATTGGCGGCATTGGTGATGCGGATGCCGGTTTCCACAAGCTCCCGGGCCTCATCCGGCACCACTTCAAATCCCAGCGCCTTTGCATCCACGATCACAAAGGAATCTCCGCCATAGGCGGTATCAACGGTTAATGTTCCCAGGCCCGGCACCTCAAGAGGCACTGCCAGCTGGTGGACAAAAGAGGGAACATTATAGATGGTCATGGCCTTGACCCGGCCGTTTTCACAGGCAGCCCTTGCCTGGATCAGCCCTCCCGGGGCCTCCAGGGTGAGTTCGGTTTCCGGTTCCTGCATGGGCAGGATACCGGCTTCCAGCAGTACCGTGGCCACGCATATGGAATTGGACCCGGACATGGGCGGGGTATCTTCCGGCTCCATGATGATAAACCCCATCCGGGCATCAGGGTGCCTGGGGGGAACCAGCAGGTTCACATGGCGGAACACCCCGCCTCTGGGTTCATTGAGCATGAAGTTCCGCAGGGTCTGGTCCTTTGCAATCCACCGGGACTGGTCCCACAGGGTATCCCCCGGCGGCGGGGCCACCCCCCCAACGATCACGTCCCCCACTTCCCCTTCGGCATGGCAGCTGACTGTATGAATGATATTTTTGCTTCTCATGAATATTGTCTCCTGTTTCTCCTGACCAAATGTTCCCAGACCATATGGTCAGGACATGGCAGGATCTTTCTGGCGGCGGATTCAGGCCGGACCGTCAGATTCATCAATCTCGGGCCGGAAGCAGGCCACCGCCAGGAGAAGCGGATATTCCCCGGTTTTTGGGTATGGTTTTGCATAGAATTTTCCCAGCCGCTCAGAACTTTCTGATCAACACCACCCCTGCCGTGACCAGGGCGATGCCCAGGATCCGGGGCCAGGAGATGGCCTGCACCGGTACCCCTAACAGCCCGAAATGGTCCAGGGCCACGGCCATGATCAGCTGGCCTGCCACCACCAGGCTGAAGGTGAGGGTCGCCCCAAGCCGGGGGGTGAGCACAATCACCGCAGTGACATAAAATGCCCCGAGCAGACCGGCCAGCCACACCCACCATTCGATGCCCACAGCATGGCGCACCGCAGTAAAATCCATGCGCAGGGCAAAACCGTAAACCAGAAGTCCCATGGTGCCCACAAAAAACGAAATCAGGGCCGCATACACCGGGTCCCCGATGGCCCGGCCCATTTTTCCGTTGAACCCGGCCTGAACAGGGGCCATCATGCCGGCCACCAGGGCCGTGAGCAGCCATATCACTTTCATACCGCGTTTCCTTTTACCTGTCCGTCAGGATGGTGACATTCACCTTCCGGTTCCTGGGGCCGTCAAATTCACAGAAAAAAATGGATTGCCAGGTGCCCAGCACCAGGGACCCGTTTTCCAGGGCCACCATCTCCGACGGCCCGAACAGGCTGACCTTTATGTGGGCGGCGGAATTGCCCTCCATATGCTTGTAACGGTCATCCCAGGGAACGATCTTGTTGATGGTGTTCAGGATATCAATTGGTACGGCAGGATCGGCATTTTCATTGATGGTTACCGCCCCTGTGGTATGCAGGGAACAGACATGCACCAGGCCGTTCTGTATGCCTGAGGATGTCACCGCCTGCCGCACCTGATCGGTAATATCCTTCATCTGGGTCCTGCTGTCGGTTTTAACGGAAATAATCATGTCATATCTCCTTTTTCTGTACCGGTTCACACCAGTATTGCATCATGTATCCGGCTTGAACAAGCCCCATGTGGTGTCCTGCATCAGGACTGTCAGAGCCCCCAAGGATCTCAGGCCGGATGCAGGACACTGCATGGGGCGGGGTGCCTTATCAAATGAACGCCCTGATTTGCCTGAAAACTTTTTGGTGCGTCTGATCTTCCTGGTGCACCGAATATTTCCTGCTTACCCCTTGACCAGATCCAATGCCTGTTTCACCACATTGTCCACGGAATACCCCAGTTTTTCCAGGACTACCCCGCCCGGTGCCGAAGCCCCGAACCGTTCGATACTGATGACAGCCCCGTCAGGTCCCACATATTTTTCCCATCCCATGGCAATGCCGGCCTCCACAGCCAGGCGCCGGGTGACACCTGACGGCAGGATGCGCTCCCTGTAGGATGCCGGCGCTTTTTCAAACCATTCCCAGCAGGGCATGGACACCACAGATGCCTTTATGCCGTGGTCGGTTTCCAGGATCTGTGCCGCCCCAAGGCTGATATGCACCTCAGAACCGGTGGCAATGATGACCATATCTGCCTGATCACCCTTGTCCAGGATGGTGTAGGCACCGTAATGAAATTCCCCGTCCCGCAGGGAGGTATCCAGGATGGGCAGCTTCTGCCGGCTTAAAATCAGGGCTGTGGGGGAATCCACCGTGGACAGGGCCTGTTTCCATGCCAGGGCGGTTTCATTGGCATCTGCCGGCCGCACCACATTGAGCCCGGGAATGGCCCGCAGGGCTGCCAGGTGCTCCACCGGCTGATGGGTGGGGCCGTCTTCGCCCACGGCCACGCTGTCATGGGTGAACACATAGACCAGGGGCAGTTTCATCAGAGAAGCCAGCCGGATGGCCGGCCGCATATAATCGGCAAAAACCAGAAAGGTGCCGCCATAGGGCCGGACACCGGAATGCAGGTACATGCCGGCCATGACCGCACCCATGGCATGCTCCCTCACCCCGAACCGGATGTTGCGCCCTTCCCAGGCATTTTTCTGAAATTCTGTTGAACAGTCCAGATAGGTCTTGTTGGAAGGTGCCAGGTCGGCGGATCCGCCCATGAGCACGGGCAGGTTCGGGGCAATGGCGTTGAGCACCTTGCCTGAAGCGGCCCGGGTGGCCACCGGGCCGTCATCCACAGAAAATATCGGGATATCCTTGTCCCAGCCCTGGGTGAGAAACCCACTCACTGCATCCACAAACAGGGCTGCTTCGCCGGGATAGATGTCTTTAAAGGCAATGAAGGTTTCCTGCCAGGCATCCTCCAGTTTCTGTCCGGCTGCCACCGCGGTTCCAGCCCCTTCCAGAACCCTGTCCGGCACATGAAAAGTTTTGTCCTCGGGCAGGCCGTAGAATTTTTTCACCAGCCTGATCTCCTCATCCCCCAGGGGCGCGCCATGGGCATCGGCCGTGCCTTGTTTGTTGGGGCTGCCATAAGCGATATGGGTCCTGATCTTGATCAGAGACGGCATGTCTGTTTTTTCCTTACCCGCCTGGAGCGCATGGTGGATAGCCTCCAGGTCATTGCCGTCCGCCACCTCCTGCACATGCCAGTTCATGGCGGCAAACTTGTCACCTACGTTTTCCGTGAACGCGATATCTGTGGCCCCCTCGATGGTGATGTGGTTGTCATCATAGATCAGGATCAGCCGACCAAGACCCAGATGTCCAGCCAGGGAAGCAGCTTCCATGGAAACCCCTTCCATGAGGTCCCCGTCACCGCACATGCAAAAGGTGTAATGATCAATCAGGGACGCTTCCCCCTGGTTGAACCGGTCCGCCAGGTGGCGTTCGGCAATGGCCATGCCAACGGCATTGGCAATGCCCTGGCCCAGGGGACCGGTGGTGGTTTCCACCCCGGGGGTGTCCCCGTATTCCGGGTGCCCCGGGGTCCTGGAACCCCATTGCCGGAACTTTTTCAGATCCTCCAGATCCAGCCCGTACCCGAACAGGTACAAAAGGCTGTACAGCAGGGAAGATGCATGTCCACCGGATAGAACAAACCGGTCCCGATCGATCCATGCCGGGTTTTTGGGGTTGTGTTTCAAAAAACGTTTGAACAGCACATACGCCGCTGGTGCAAGGCCCATGGGCGCACCGGGATGGCCGGAGTTGGCTTTCTGCACCGCATCCATGCAAAGGGTTCTGATGGTATTGATGGTCAACTGGTCAAGATTTTCTGTGGCATCTGCCATGGTATGTTTCTCCTGTTTGACAGCCCGGGGGTTACAAGGCTCTCATGAATTCGGGTTTGAGTTTGATTTTACCGCTCAGGGCCCAGGCGATCTGTTCCAGGGTTTTTTCCTTGTCCCGGGGCAGCCTGGCCCTGATGGGCAGATAATTGGAGGCATGATTGGCATGGAACAGCCCATCCGACAGGTGGGTGGATGCAATCATCTGCCCCAGTTCCGCCAGCATTTCCTCCGGGGAGGGTAACTGGAACCGGCCGGCCTGGTGATCCGCATGCAGCTCCGTGCCGGGAATCAGCATCAGGCTCAAGGCCCCCACATAATCCGGATCAATTTCAGACAGAACCCGCCCGGTTTCCTTGGCATGAACCAGGGAACGCTCCCTGCCTGCAAGACCCACCAGCACGGTGACAGACAGCTTGATGCCCGCCTGTCTCACCCGCCGGCCCATGCGGGTCATTTTATCTGCTGTGGCCCCTTTGCGGATATCAGCCAGCACCTGGTCGTCGCCTGACTCCAGACCCATATAGGCGATGCCCACTCCCAAGTCGTGAAGCGCCGCCAGTTCTTCGTCGGTCTTCATGCCGATGCCCTTGGTATTGGCATACACCCCCACCCGTTCCACCCAGGGAAGCCGGTCTCTGATCCTTTCCAGAATGGGCACAAGCCGCCGCATGGGCACGATCATGGCATCCCCGTCACAGATAAACAGCCGCTTTTGCCGGGGAAAATGCTCCCTGGCATATTCAATATCCTGAAAGATGATATCCTCTTTTTTGATGGTAAACCGTTTGTCCCGGAAGGTACCGCAGAAGGTGCACTTGTTGTGGGAACATCCCAGGGTCACCTGGAGCAGGATACTGTCTGCTTCACTGGGGGGCCGTATGATCATTCCGTCATAATGCATAGTCATTTCCTATTAAAATTCCAAAGAGTTTCTTTTAACAGGTATTGCCAGAAATTTCAACAGGATGAAAATGGCCTGTCCTGTATGAACGGATTGAATGGTTTTGCCGGAATACCGGCAAGGCTGGTTGCCCTTTTGGCCACCTTTGCCTCTTTTTTCGGGGCTTGGTTTGGTTACCATTTCTTGATTTTGCTTTACAGTTGAATGACCCTTTAAAAGGTGTTATGACAGTCTATAGTTGACTTGATCCGGCATCTGAATACGATATTACCCAAATCGATTTAAGGACCAAAGGAAATTCAATGCTGAATACCATTCAAGATCTTGCCTCAGGCAAGATATGATTATAGTGAGGAGCACAAAAACTCCGGACACCTTATGATACCCTTTACGATTTTCCAGCGCCTTGTGCTCGGAAACATTGCCGTGCTTATTCTTGTCCTTGTTTTGGGCGGGGTTGTTTCCTTTAACCTGGAGCGTCTCCAGGAAATCAACCATGAAGTCCTGGTCAAAAATCAGAAAAGCATCCTGGTTGGTAACCGCATCATGGACACCTTTGAGCAGCTGGTACAGTTTGATGAAAAATATTTTGTTGCCTTGGACAAGGATTATTTTATTCGGTTCCAGGGACATGCATCCAACCTGAAAAAAGATTTCAGCATCCTGGCTGCATTGATGGAGACAAAAGAGCAGCAGGCGCTGTTCAATAAGACAGTCCGGATATTCGATCAGTACCTGATCTGGTTTGACACAAACGCACCTGAAAAAAGGTCTGAAAATACAAAATTTGATCATCTGTCAGGCGAACGCCTGCCTTATATACAAGCCATAGCCGCAAACATAAATACCATTTCAGAGCTCTCCAGAGCCATCATCACCGAAAAAACAACCTTGTCCGGAAAAATGGTCCGACGTGTTTTCATCGGTACGATCATCACCACGATATTAACCGTACTGGTAGGCATGGCCATCACCATTATCAACACCAGGGCCATTAAAAAATCGGTTAACCGGCTTCAAAAACAAACCAAAGAGATTTCCAGGGGACGGTTTGAACAGATCCTTACCGTTAAAGGACCAAAGGAGATACAGGATCTGGCCCGCCATTTCAATATCATGTGCCGTCGTCTGGAAGAGCTCGATGAATTAAAGGCTGATTTTATCAGCCATGTCTCCCATGAACTCCGGACACCGATTACATCGATCAAGGAAGCCTCTGCCATGCTTTCGAAAGGCTTTTATGCAGATGAACCTGAAAAACAGCAGGAATTGTTAACCCTGATCCGTGAAGAATGCCAGCGCCTTTTAAAATCGGTAATCCGGATACTTGATTATTCAAAAATGGAAGCCCGCAAAATGGAATACCAGATAGTGCAGCTGAATCTGCCTGATATCATTCGTAAATCCATCCTTAAACTGGCTCCCCTGGCTCGGAAGAAAAAGATTCTCCTGGAATTTTCTCCACCCCGGACAGATCTTCCAGCGGTCTGCGCAGATGAAGACAGGCTCATTGAAGTATTGGATAACTTGGTGGGAAATGCGTTGAAATTCACCCCCTCCAAAGGAAAAATCATCATCAGCTGCCGACGGGCTGAAGAAGGAAACAATCTTCTGGTCTGTGTTGAGGATACCGGGCCGGGGATAAAACCCGAACACCTTGAAAATATTTTTTATAAATTCAAACAGATTGACAATAACCTGAACGCCAAGATGGGAACCGGACTGGGACTGTCCATTTCAAAATATATCATCAAAGCGCATAAAGGAGAAATATGGGCCCAAAATCAAAAATCACGTGGTGCAAAAATTTTGTTTACATTGCCTGCTGCCTTTTAAGCGGACTTTTTCTGCCGGGCTGCTTTTTCACAAGCATGTTCAGACCGGTGACGGTAACGGTTGACACCCGGCAGGAACAATACCTGGAAACTGCTGAAAAACATATACAGGACAATGATTTCAAACTTGCTGCAAAGGATGGCGACCAATTACTTCAATATTATGAAAATCGTTTTCAAGCCGGGGATAATGTGGTTGCCAATTATGTCCGGCAGACAAAAATGAATCAGGAACTTCTGGCCAGGATCATATCCGACCAGGAAAGAATCCTGGCCCTTTCCAGAAAACTTCAATCAAGAGAGCAGCGTCAGCAGGAGGACAAACTGCGCCTTGAGGCTCTTATGGCTCAAAATGAAAAATTATCGGAGCAGGTTAAAAAACTTGAACATGAGAAACACCTTCTTAAGGAGCAGATTCTCCAGTTAAAACAGATCGATTTGAACAGGGTAAAGGCACCCGGCCGACAAAGTCCGGACAAAGCCATGACCCCACGATGAACATTGAGAATCGGTCACATCCAAAGGAAAGACACTATGGAGAAAATACTCATCGTTGATGATGATCCGGCCCTGCTCAGAATTCTTAAAATGAGGCTCGAAGCGGATAATTACAGGGTAACGGATGTCACCAATGGCAAGGATGCCATGGCCGCTCTTGAAATCGGCCATTTTGACCTTGCTGTAATCGACTATCAGCTCAGGGATGAAAACGGCATTGACCTGATGATTTCTCTTAAACGGATCAATCCTGAAATGGCTGTCATCATCCTGACCGCGTATGGTACGATCCAAAAAGCAGTCGATGCCATCCAGAAAGGTGCGGACAGCTATCTGACAAAACCGTTTGATGATGACAATGAGCTGCTCAACCATGTCAGGCTTTGCCTTGAAAAGAACAAACTGTCCGAAGAGATCAAGGCGCTGCGCAGCATGCTGCATGAAAAATTCGGGTTTAAAAATATCATTGCCAAAGATGAAAAAATGATTTCCGTGCTGAAAGCCATTGTCCTTGCGGCTAAAACAGATTCCAACATCCTGCTGGAAGGAGAAAGCGGCACTGGAAAAGAGTTGATGGCCAAATCCATCCATGTGGCCAGCCCCAGAAAAAATGCCCCGTTCATTGCCGTCAATTGTGCTGCCATTCCTGAATCCCTGTTTGAAAGCGAGCTTTTCGGTGTGAGACGAGGCGCCTTTACCGGCGCGGACAGGGACAAAAAAGGATTTTTAGAGCAGGCCCGGAATGGAACCTTTTTCTTTGATGAGATCACGGAAATCCCGATTTCGCTGCAGGCCAAACTGCTCCGGGTGCTGCAGGAAAATGAGTTCTATCCTCTTGGCGGAAATGAAAACATTGCGTTTAAGGCCCGCATTATTGCGGCCACCAATAAAAATCTGACAGATGAGGTGGCCTGCGGCAATTTCAGGGAAGACCTGTATTACCGGATTCGCGTCCTCCCCTTCACCCTGCCGCCGCTGAGGGAACGCCGGGCTTGTATCCCTGTTCTTGCTCAGTTTTTCCTGGACAGCTTCAGGCAGAAAATGGAAAAAAATGTGCGGCAGTTTTCGCCGGAGGCCATGAAAAAATTATCCAGTGCCCCCTGGCCTGGAAATGTCAGGGAGCTGAAAAATGTGGTTGAATATTGTGTGGCCATGTCCCAGACCCCTGTAATCTCACCCGACCTGATTATGACCGGGCCGGATGATTCGGCTGAGAACCTTAAACCGTTCAAGGAAGCAAAACGGGATTTTGAAAAACAATACATCAGCCAATTGCTGACCCTGACCCAGGGGAATGTCAGCCAGGCAGCAAAACTGGCCGGAAAATACCGGGCTGATTTTTATGATCAAATAAAAAAATGCGGCCTTGAACCTGAGGATTTCCGGGATGCTGTGCAGTAAATTCCATGCAGCCATGCAATACTGTTGACCGGCTTGGTTTTATAAAAACAGGTCGCTTATGGCACCATGAGTGGCCTGTTTTTCATACACCAGACAATCATCACTTATATCATTATATTCAGATAGTTATAAATAATTCAATCTGCGGTGTCCGGTTTTCCCTTCACAAAACAGGAGATCCCCGGCCCCGGCCCAAATGTGCATAGCCTTATGCCCTTCTTCCTTATTTTTATTCAACATATTGAAATTATATAAAATTTTATCACCGACCACCGGCATCCAAATGATTTTAACCTTGAAAACCGCATTGGTACCATTATTGCTGTACACATGCGGGAATACATATTTACTTGCAGGAATATACATATTCACTTGCGCCAATATACATATATTTTTGCGGCAATATACATGATGATTTGACTCTGCAGTCAACCTATAACATAAAGGTGTCCGAAAATGAATGACCTTGCCCCTTGCTTGAACATGAACAGCTCTCAAGAATTTCAAACTGACCAGCTGCGGCAGATCATACACATTGATGATCTTGCAATGCAGCACTATGCTTTTGGTATGGCCACCCAGGCCGGTGATGTATTCACTGCTCTTAAGCTTGTCCAGGATGTATACATTCAAGAAGGATATGTGAGCAGAGAGCAGTGTTCCGGGCCATGCAGAATTTTAAAACAGCATTATCACGAAAAAACAGCGGTGTTTGTGGGCAAAAAACAAGATGACATCGCATTTACCGTAAGCCTTTTCCCCGACTCTGAATGGGGGCTCCCCATGGATTCAATCTATCGGCAGGAGCTGGACCATTTGCGGTCCTTAGGAAGAAAAATCGGGGAAGTTGGCTGCCTTGCCACCCATCCGGAACACCGGAACGGATCACAGAACATCCTGATGCACGGCAACAAAATAATGCTCAAATATGCCATGGAACATCTGGAACTGGATGACCTGGTGATTGTTGTGCACCCGAAACACGAACGGGTATATAAAGAGGTACTCATGTTCGAAGATATCCGCTCAGGAACAATAAAGTCATATCCGGAAGTCAACAATAACCCTGCTGTTGCCCTGAGACTTAATCTGGATGAGATTGAGGAAATATTCAGACATGTGTATCAGAATCAAGCGCCAGAAACCAATCTTCACCATTTTCTGTTTGTTAAAAACAGCACCAATATTGAAATCGGCATAGATCAAAAAATCGACCCCATGCTGTGGAATGAAGGCTTTCACTTGCGTGTGTAAGGCAGGATAACCCCGTTACAATATATTGTTTTTGATTCTGATATTTCAACGTTACAGTATTTGCATCTTACGATGGGTTTCATACTGAAAATCAGACAGCCAGACGGTCTTTAAGTCCGGACCGGCGCAGGTTGGTGCGGTTATTTTCAAAGGCGGTGTGGACCGCTTTGGAAGATCCCACAATGATCACCAGGTGTTTTCCCCGGGTCAGGGCCGTGTACAAAAGATTGCGCTGGAGCAGCGGATAATGGGCCATGGTCAGGGCGATGATGACTGCGCCGTATTCAGATCCCTGGGATTTGTGCACCGAAATGGCATAGGCCAGGGTCAGTTCATCGAGTTCCAGCAGATCATAGGGTACCATGCGGCCGTCATATTCCACAGTGACCCTGCTTTCTGATTTTGAGACCTCCAGCACCTGCCCGATATCACCATTGAACACCTCTTTTTCATAATTGTTTTTCAGATGCATCACCTTGTCTCCGGGGCGAAAGGATATGCCGTGGTTGTCAATGCCCCCCTTGCCCGGATTCAGCACAGCCTGCAGCTGCTGGTTGAGATTGATGGTGCCGGCCTCCCCCCGGTGCATGGGGGTGAGCACCTGAAAATCGGTGATATGGGGAAAGGTTGCAGGAACCCTCTTGGCACACAACTCCAGAATGGTTTCCACAACCTTTTCACTGTGCTGGTTTTCAATAAAATAAAATTCCGACAGGTCCTGGGAATCCCTGGTTTTAAAATCAGGCATCTGTCCGTTACGGATGTCATGGGCATGGCGCACAATGGGACTCTGCATGGCCTGGCGAAAAATTTTGGTCAGAGAAAACACGCTTATCCGGCCCGAGGCCATGATATCGGACAACACATTGCCGGGTCCCACCGACGGCAGCTGAAAGGTATCTCCCACCAGAATCAGGCTGGCACCGGGCGGCATGGCCTCCACCAGGTGAAACATGAGCTGGGTATCCACCATGCTGGCCTCATCCACCACAAACACGTCCAGATTCAAGGGATTGGTGAAATTGTGCTCCACTGTGCCCTGTTCCGTGTCATAGCCCAGCAGTTTGTGCAGGGTAAAGGCTTTTTTGCCGGTGGTTTCGGAAAGCCGCCTGGCAGCCCTGCCGGTGGGGGCTGCTAGAACCACGGTGCGGCGGCGGTGTCTGAACACCTGGCACAGGGCCCGCACCAATGTGGTTTTGCCGGTGCCGGGCCCCCCGGTGATCACCGACACCTTACGGGCCATCACCTGGCCCACCACCGCCAGCTGCTCATCAGACAGTTTCACGGCCATGCCGGTGAGCACCTGTTCCAGGATCACATCCCGGGTGATTCCCGGATCAGACACGGGCATGGAAAGCAGCGCTGAGAGACGGTCTGCAATGCCTTTTTCCGCCTTGAACAACCGGGTCAGGTACACCCTGTCATCCCATAGGTAGATCTCGTTGTCATCTGCCAGGGCATCCAGGGCAGGGGGAAAAAGATCCGGGTCCACCCCGGCCAGGCGTGCGCAGGCAATGAACAGCTCCTGTTTATCAGCATACACGTGGCCGTCACTTTCACAGACAAGAAGCTGGCAGAGCATGCAGGCCTGCAACCGCTTTTCATTTTTTTTATCAACACCCTTTGCCCGGGCTACGGCATCTGCCGCAGCAAACCCGATGGCCGGGATATCGATGGCTATACGGAACGGATCGTTTTCCAGAATCTGCAGTGCGTTTGGGCCATAGGTTTTGAGGATCAGGCCGGCATGGGCCACATTGACATTGTTTTCCTGGAGAAACTGCATGACCCGGCGCACGGCATGGTGGGAGTTCCAGGCCTTTTGGATCAGCTGCTGTTTGCCCCGGGCAATGCCGGCAACCTCCATGAGTTTTTCCGGCTGGTTTTCAATGATATCCAGGGTCTGTTCCTGGAATTTGTCCACAATCCTTTCTGCCAGGGATTTGCTGATGCCCTTGATCATGCCGGACCCCAGGTATTTACGGATACCAGACACCGTAGCCGGCAGGGTGACTTCATAGGCATCTGCCTTGAACTGGTCCCCGTATTTGGGATGGGATGCCCACTGGCCTTTCAGGGTCAGGGTTTCCCCTTCTGCCACCCCTGCCAGATACCCCACCACAGTGATGGGATCCTGTATCTTTTCCACCTGAATGCGGCATACAGTATACTGGTTGTCAGGGTTCTGGTATGTGAGGCGGGACAGCACCCCCTTGATGGTAATCATTCTGCAACAGCAAACGCCTGGTCAAACCCGTCATCAACCACAAGGGTGATACTGAACCGCTCGGCATCCTTGAGATTGGAAAACCGGCCGATGCGCACCCGGTAAAAAGTGCCCCGATAATCTTTGTGCACCACAATATGGGCGTTCAAATAGGATTTGGACAATTTGTCCTTGAACGTCTGGGCATTGGACTTTACCTGGAAAGCCCCCACCTGGACCGTGAAGTTCCCCTTCCAATAGTCCAGCTGCTTAAAGGTCACCGGGTCATGCGTTGTCCTGGAATAGGCAGTGGCCGCACCAAGGGCTGTCACCCGCACCCTGGCAGTACCCGGGCCCAGCATATTGATGCGTTTGGCGCCGGTATAGGAAAGATCAATGACCCGGCCGGTGACAAAGGGACCCCGGTCATTTATCCGTACCCGGATTTTTTGGCCGGTACCAAGGTTGTGCACCTCCACCCAGGTATTCATGGGCAGGGTCTTGTGGGCCGCTGTCATGGCATACATGTCATAAATTTCGCCGTTGGCGGTTTTCCGGCCATGGAATTTTTTCCCGTACCAGGAGGCGATGCCGGTCTGAACAAACCCATGGGCAGTGGCAACGGGGGTGTATTGTCTGCCCATAATCGTATAGGGCCGCTGGGTGGCCGGCACTTTGCCCGCCTCTGTGCGGGGTGGTGGCGCATGGGGCGTGGATTCAATGGACTTTGAACATCCAATACCTGAAAGACACAACACAATCAGCAAAAAAAGACTGATAAAACGGGAAGCTATGGCTGGATATTTTTTTATCATGGATCAAATGCGTGCAGGATGACATCTGCCATTTTATCGGTGAAAGAAAAATCCATCTGGTCCTGGATATGCCGGGGAACATCCTCCATGTCTTTTTTGTTCCATAAAGGAAGAATAACAGACCGGATGCCGGCCCTGTGGGCAGCAATAATTTTTTCCTTCACCCCGCCCACAGGCAGTATCTCTCCCCTGAGGGTGATTTCACCGGTCATGGCCAGACGGGGACGTACCTTTTTGCCGGTGATCAGGGAAACCAGGGCTGCCAGCATGGTTACACCGGCTGAAGGACCGTCTTTAGGGATGGAGCCGGCCGGTACATGGACATGGATATCATGAGAATCAAAAAAGGTATCATCCACACCCAGTTCCCCGGCATGGGATCGGATAAAACTCAAGGCTGTGGTGGCTGATTCCTTCATGACATCCCCCAGCTGACCGGTGAGGGTCATGCCATTGCCCCCTTTCATGGCTACCGCCTCCACAAACAGAATCTCGCCCCCCACAGGGGTCCAGGCAAGGCCCACCACCACGCCGGGCGTTTTAATGCGCAGGGCCAGATCCGGCATGTTCTGGTCCGGTCCCAGGTATTCGTGGAGATCCTCTTTTGTGATGACCAGATGGGTTACCTCTTCTTCTGCCACCTTGGCAGCCACCCCCCGGCACACTGCCCCGATCTGACGTTCCAGATTCCGCAGGCCTGATTCCCTGGTATACCCGGTGATGATTTTTTTCACAGCCCCGGGGGTAAACCGGATCTGGCCGGCAGTAAGGCCGTTTGCTTCCCGCTGGCGGGGAATCAGATACCGGGTGGCAATCTTTTGTTTTTCATCTTCTGTATATCCATTAAGTTCCAGAACCTCCATGCGGTCCCGCAAAGGACCCGGGATGGTGTGGAGCACATTGGCTGTGGTCAGAAATATGACATCGGAAAGGTCAAAGGATACATCCAGGTAATGATCGGTAAAAGAATAGTTCTGTTCAGGATCCAATACCTCCAGCAGGGCTGAGGAAGGATCCCCGTGGTAGGAAGAATCCACCTTGTCGATTTCATCCAGCATGAACACCGGATTTTTCCGGCCGGCCTTGCGGATATTCTGGATAATCCGCCCCGGCAATGCCCCCACATAGGTCCTGCGGTGGCCCCGTATCTCTGCTTCATCCCGGACCCCTCCCAGGGATATGCGCACAAATTCCCGGCCCAGGGCCTTTGCAATGGACCGGCCCAAAGAGGTTTTTCCGGTGCCGGGCGGGCCTGCAAAACACAGGATAGGCCCTTTGGAATCTTTTTTGAGCTTTCGCACGGCCAGGTATTCAAGGATCCGTTTTTTGGGCTTTTCCAGGCCATGGTGGTCCTGGTTCAATATGCGGCGGGCTGACTTGATATCCAGCATGTCTTTGGATGCCTTTTTCCAGGGAAGGCTTGTTAGCCAGTCCAGGTAACTGGATGCCACCACATATTCCGAAGAAGAGGGATGCATGCGGGACAGGCGCTGCAGTTCGCGCTCCGCCTCTTTGCGCGCCTCATCCGGCAGACCATTCTTCTTGATAAGTGCCCGGTATTCCCGGATTTCCACAGACTCCTCTTGTGTTTCCCCCAGTTCTTCTCTGATGGCCTTCAGCTGCTGGCGCAGATAATATTCCCGCTGCTGCTTGTCCATATCTTCCTTGACCTGGTTCTGGATTTTGGAGCCCATTTCCAGAATCTCCAGCTGGTCATTCACCAGCCGGGTGACTTTTTTCAACCGTTTTTTGACATCAATCAGCTCTATTACTTTTTGTTTTTCCCTGACAGGGGCGTTAATGGTGGATGCCACCATATCAGCAAGCACATTGGGATCCTGAAGGGATTTGATCATCTGGGCCATTTCATTGGGCAGGCCGGGGGACAAATTGACGATTTTTTCGTATTGATCTGCGATATTTGCCATGAGGGCCCGGTTTTCAATGGTCCGGTCCGCATTTTTACAGTTCAGAACCGCAACTTCCGCCTGCAAATACGGCTTTCCCTGGAGAAATTTCGTCACCTTGAACCGGTTCAACCCCTGGATCAGCAGCTGGGCTTTTTCATCCTCCATTTTGGACATTTTCAAAATCATGGCCACGGTACCGATGCGGTACAGATCATCTGCCGTGTGTTTGGAGTCCAGATCAGAACGTCTGGACAAAAGAAGGCCCAGCATCCGGCTGCCTGCCATGGCTTCATCAATGAGGTCAATGGCTTCTTTCTGGATCAATACCAAGGGCAGCACCATTTTGGGAAACAGATTGGTATCCACAATGGGCAGAATGGGAATTGTTCCGGGAATATCATTGGTTGAAATGGTGGCGGAGGGATGTTTGATTTCATCCATGTGTATACCTTTTTATGATCCCTTGGGCTATATGAAATCCATGGACAGATTATGCCCCTGCTTGATATTTTCTGTAAACAACTTGCCAAGGGTCAGCTGGAGAAAGCCGTTGTTGAAAACAGCAGACACTTTTTCCACATCAATCTCGCTGGGCAGATACAATACCCTTTCAAACTGACCGAACTGGATTTCGGCAAGCCGGTATGTGGCAGTGGGATCCGGCTGGCTGCATTTTCGGTTCCCTGCAATCTTGACTGCTTTGTTGCTGACCTCAATCACGATATCCTCTTTATTCACCCCTGCGATTTCAGACTGGATAATAATTTCGTTTCGCGTTTCAAAAATATCCATCTGGGGTTTCCAGATGCGCTTTGAAAAACAGAACATGGGATTTACCGATTGAAACATCTCTTCAAAGGATTTTTCTTCAGTGTCATATGTTTCAAGATCATTGCCGAACCGGATTTCAATATGTTCCATAAAAAACTCCTGACGCTGCTGTTCATATGATCATCTGACCATCTTCAAGAATACCATCCAGCCTGTAAATTGTAAAGCGCATTAGACAATTATGGCTTGAAATCTTTTTTGATGAATGATAATTGGAAAACCATGAATACTGCATCAGATCAGACCGCACTGGTCACCGGCGCCTCCAAAGGCATCGGCAGGGCCATTGCCATGGACCTGGCAGCACAGGGAATTTTTGTTTTTGTAAATTACCGTTCCGACAAAGACGCTGCCCAAAAAATTCTTGATGACATCCATTTTCAAAACAGTCAGGCAGCAATGATCGGATTTGACGTCACCAGTCAGGACCAGTGTGATGCTGCCGTAAAACAGATTCTGCAGCAGCGCGGGCGCCTGGATATCCTGGTGAACAATGCCGGTGTCCGGGATGACCATCTGTTTGCCATGATGAAAAAACCCTCCTGGGAGATTGTTATGGAGACCCATCTTACCGGGTTTTATCATCTGACCCGGCCGGTGGTCCGGCAGATGCTCCGGCAGAAAGGCGGGCGGATAATCAATATCAGCTCCACTGCCGGCCAGACGGGAAATGCCGGTCAGGTCAACTACAGCGCTGCCAAGGCCGGGATCATTGGTGCCACCAGGGCCCTGGCCAGAGAAATCGGCAGCCGGGGCATCACCGTGAATGCAGTGGCACCCGGATTTATTGAAACAGGCATGACAGCGGACCTGAACCGTGACAATATCCTGCAGACCATCCCGGCCGGCCGGCTGGGCAGACCAGAAGAGGTTGCAGCCGTGGTTTCCTTTTTATGCTCATCTCAGGCCGCCTATGTGAACGGCCAGGTCATCGGGGTCAACGGCGGCATGGTGTAAGCCTCATCCTGATCTTTTATCCAGCACCCCCCTGATGGCCCTGGAAAACTCATACATGGAAAAGGGTTTCTGGATAAATCCATGGCATCCCTGGCTGAGCAGTGCGTCCAGTTCATCATCCACCACCTGCCCCATGGTCACCAGAATCTTTATGTTTTTGCGGATCTGCCGGATCAGATCAAAGGTTTTTTTGCCCCCCATTTTCGGCATGGCCATATCCAGAATAACAAGAGAGATCTCATCCTGGTACATGCGGAAAATCTCCACTGCTTCCAGGCCGTTTCTGGCAGTTATGGGTTTATACCCCAGGCGGGACAAAAAATTTTTCCCCACATTGATGATCTCGGTCTGGTCATCCACCAGCAGAATGGTTTCCGATCCCCTGGGCAGGGCATCGGTGTCGGAATCAACTTGTGAGGCTGACTTGGCTTTGCTTGTGGCCGGCAGACAGACATAAACAGCAGTGCCTTCTCCTAAAGCACTCTGGACCGTAATGAACCCACCATGGTTTTTTACGATTCCGTAGACAGTGGACAACCCTAAGCCCCGTCCGTTCTGGTTCCCGTTTTTCCGGGTGGAAAAAAAGGGATCAAATATCTTTTTCTGGGTTTCCATGTCCATGCCCACCCCTGTATCCTGGATGCAGATCTCCACATACGGGCCGGCTTTAACCGCAAAAGGATATCCATGGTCCTCGGGGATGGTGATGTTTTTTGTAAAAACTGACAAAGTTCCCTCATCCAGCATGGCCTGGGATGCATTGCCGATGATATACAGGCACACCTGTTCCAGCTGGGACTGGTCTGCATCCACCATATCCAGATCCCCGGCATAGGATTCATGGAAAGCCAGGTCCTTGCGGGTGGGTTTAAAGAGGTTCATGGCCATTTTCACCACCTGGTTGACGTCCAGCACCTTGATCTGATATTTCCCCCCTCTGGCAAAGCCCAGCAGCCGTCCGGTCAGCTCGCCGGCTGTTTCCACCAGCTTTGTGATCTGGTGGATATGGGAAATCACTTTTTCCGTGGCGGTCAGGTCGATGCGCATCAAAGACAAATGCCCCTGGATACCCATGAGAATATTGTTGAAATCATGGGAAATACCCCCTGCCAGCACGCCGATGGCTTCCATTTTTTGGGCCTGCTGGAGCTGAATCTGAAGGGATTTGATGTCTGAAATATCAGTGACCACCATCACCACGCCGGCTGATGGCTCATCTTTGTCCAGTCGGGAGGCACGGATCCGGCAGTCAAGGGGCGGGCCTTTTTTCCGGGACAACCTGGTTTCCGCCATGCCTGCGCCGAACCTGTCCATGCCTTTTGCCAGTAAAGCTGCCACGCGCTTACATTCTTTTTGGGTGGGAAAAACCTCCCGGGTCTTTGTATTGGTGAGTGTTCCCGGCATATACCCGAGCATGGCGTAAAAGGTGTCATTGGCCCAGATGATCAGATCGTTTCGTACGATCCCGATACCGGCAGGGCATGCCTCCAAAACCGACTGCATCTGCTGGAAACTTTGTTCACATGCATCATTGAAACGGTTGCCTGCCATAAACATGCCTGTCTCCTGTTCCAAAAATATTGACACATAAAATTGACTGCACATCCAGTAACTGATAAGTATATCAGAATTTTTTGAATAAATTAAGCCTCCTGGAAAAAAAATGCTTTCTTTGTTGCATCTGCGTTTCTGGCTGCCTTATTTTCCGGCGCTGTTCAGCGGCCTTCTGCTGACCCTGTGCTTTCCAGACCCTGGTTTACATTATCTGGCGTTTGTGGCCCTGTGCCCGTTGATCATCTCTCTGGAACCTATGACTGTCCGGCAGTCTTTTCTGGCTGGATTTGCCGCCGGATTTGTCCATTTCACCACCCTGATCTACTGGATCGTTCCCACCCTGTCCACCTATGGCGGTCTTCACCTGCTTGTGTCTGTCTGTGCCCTGACCCTGCTTTGCCTGTACCTGTCCTTGTATCCGGCCCTGTTTGCCTGTGCCCTCAAAAAACTGGGTCCTTCCCCTGCCATGATGCCCTTAGCAGGTGCCTGCATCTGGACCGGGCTTGAATTTATGCGCACCCACCTGTTAACAGGGTTTCCCTGGGGGGTCCTGGGGTACAGCCAGTTTGCCGACCGGTTTCTGGTCCAGATGGCCGACATAACCGGGGTGCTGGGTATTTCCTTTGTACTGGTTTTGTGCAACACCCTGATCAGTACCGTATGGATCCAGATCACAACCAGCAGCAGCCTTATGGGCAGACACCTTTTTTTGCGGATTTACCTGTGTGTGTCCTACACCTTTTTTATTCTGGCCGCAGCCTATGTTTACGGCATTGTGCGCATCCCCCGGATAGCCCTGCAGATGGCAGCTGCACCAAAACCTGTATTTGCCATTGTCCAGGGAAACATCCGCCAGGATCTGAAATGGAGCCAGGCCTTCCGCAGGGCCACCATTGAAAAATACGGCAATATGTCCCTGGAAGCTGCCCGTTTAAAACCGGATCTGATCATCTGGCCTGAAACCGCGCTGCCTTTTTATTACGGCCATGATCTGGATCTTTCCAACCAGGTGGACCAATATGTCCGCAGGGCCAAAACGTATTTTCTCATGGGAAGCCCGGCCGTGGACACTTCCGGCGACCCTGTCCGGTATTTTAACCGGGTCTTCATGCTCAACCAGCTTTCCGTGCCGGTGGGTACCTATGACAAAACACACCTGGTACCGTTTGGTGAATATGTTCCGTTCCAGGACCTTTTGTTTTTTCTGGAAAAACTCACAGAACAGGCAGGCAATTTTTCCAGAGGGGATACAGGGTTTGTCCCCCTTGCATTCAAAGACCATAAAACCGGGGTATTGGTCTGTTTTGAAATCCTGTTTCCCTCCATTTCCCGGCAGTTTGTCAAAAACGGGGCAGATATTCTCACCACGGTAACCAACGACGCCTGGTTCGGCAGAACATCAGCCCCGGCCCAGCATTTTTCCATAGCTGTTCTCAGGGCGGTGGAAAACCGCAGAAGCGTTGTCAGGTCCGCCAATACCGGCATATCCGGTTTTATAGATCCCACAGGAGAGGTGTTCGGCGCAACCCAATTGTTCACCGATGCCGTGGATGTCCGGTCTCTGCCCGCCCTAACCCGGTTTTCCTTTTATACCCGGCATGGGGATCTGCTGGCAATTGCCTGCGTTATTGCAATGGGCATGGGTTTTGTGATAAAAGAAAGAGAATATATCAAGAGGAGATTTTTACCATGAATACAGACCTGAAACAGACCATATCATCCCTTAATGCCAAAGCCGACCGCCTCAAGGAGTATCTTTGACCTGCCGGTAAAAGAAAGGCGCCTTAAGGAACTGGAACATTTCACTGCCAGACCCGATTTCTGGGACGATCCGGAAAAAGCCACCCGTATGCTCAAAGAACAGACTGTCCTGGCTAACCTTCTGGATACCTGCAAAAGCATCTGCGCCGACCTTGAAGATGCGCAAATGCTTTTGGAAATGGCCCATGAAGAAGGGGACAAGGAAAGCGAAGCAGATGTGGGCCGGCAATTGACAGGCATTGGAAAACGCATCAAAAAATTTTCTCTGGACATCACCCTGGACCATGAAGATGATGCCAGGGATGCCCTGGTTTCCATCAATGCCGGTGCCGGCGGCACCGATTCCCAGGACTGGGCGGAAATGCTGTTCCGGATGTATACCCGGTGGGTCGACAAGAAAGGGTACAAACTGACCATCATTGACATGCAGCCGGGTGATGAAGCCGGCATCAAAGGGACCACCTTTACAGTGGCCGGCCACAACTGCTTCGGCTTTATGAAGGTGGAATCAGGTGTCCACCGCCTGGTGCGCATTTCCCCTTTCAATGCCAACGGCAAGCGTCACACCTCATTTGCCTCTGTGTTTGTCTACCCGGATATCCAGGATGACATCCATATCGATATTGATGACAAAGATCTGCGCATCGATGTGTTCCGGGCTTCCGGGGCCGGGGGCCAGCATGTAAACAAGACCAGTTCTGCAGTGCGCATTACCCACATGCCCACCGGCATTGTGGTCCAGTGCCAGCAGGAACCCTCCCAGCACCGGAACAAGGAAATCGCCATGAAGGTCCTTAAATCACGGCTCTATCAGGTGGAAAAACAAAAGCAGGACGAAAAAATGCAGTCACTGCATGACGGCAAGGATGAAATTGCCTGGGGCAGCCAGATCCGGTCCTATGTGCTGCATCCCTACCGCATGATCAAGGACCACCGCACAGACCAGGAAATCGGAGATGTGGACCGGGTGCTTGACGGGGACCTGGATCCGTTTATTGAAGGGGTGCTGTTGTCCTGACTATGAATCCTTTGCAGGTCATTGAAAAATTTTATCCGCCAGGCTCTAAAACCCATACCATTCTGATAAACCACAGCCGGCAGGTGGCAAAAAAAAGCCTGGAAATTGCCCGAAACCTGGCACATCCGGACCTGGACCTGGATTTCATTGAACAGGCGGCCTTGCTCCACGACATCGGTATCTTCCTGACCACATCCCCCGGCATCGGCTGCACAGGAGATGCCCCTTACATCTGCCACGGGTATCTGGGCAGACAACTTCTGGACAAAGAAGGGCTGGACCCGGCCTTTGGCCTGGTGGCTGAACGCCACACCGGGGCCGGCATTGGCCTTGATACCATCATTCGCCACAACCTGCCCCTTCCCCGGCGGGACATGGTGCCAATAACCCTGGAGGAAAAAATCATCTGCTGTGCGGATAAATTTTTTTCCAAGACCCCGCAGCACAGGAACAGGAAAATGACGGTGTCCGGCATCATGGCAGAACTCACCGCCATCAATCCGGAACATGCCAGCAGGTTTGCCCGGTGGGCTGCAGCCTTTAAGTTGTAATCAGACTGCTACAATATCTGTTTTAAAAAGAGCTTGGTCCGGTCATGGGTGGGGTTTTTGTAAAATTTTTCCGGGGTGCCTTCCTCAACAACCATGCCTTCGTCCATGAATATAACCCGGTCTGCCACCTCCCGGGCAAATCCCATTTCATGGGTAACACACACCATGGTCATCCCCTCTTTGGCCAGGGTTTTCATCACTTCCAGGACCTCTCCGATCATTTCCGGATCCAGAGCAGAGGTGGGTTCATCAAACAGCATGATCTTGGGATCCATTGCCAGGGCCCTGGCAATGGCCACCCGCTGCTGCTGGCCCCCGGACAGATTGGACGGCCAGGCCTTGGCTTTGGCGGAAATACCCACCTTTTCCAACAGCATCCTGGTTTTTTCCTCCCGCTCCTTTTTGGGCCTTTTCCTCACCAGTTTCTGGGCCAGGGTCACATTGCCCTGCACTGTCAGGTGGGGATACAGATTAAAGGACTGGAACACCATGCCCATTTCGGCCCGGACTTTGTTAATATTGGTTTTGGGATCAAAAATATCCACCCCGTCCACCAGGATCTTCCCGCGTTCTGCGGTTTCCAGGCGGTTCAGACACCGCAGAAACGTGCTTTTCCCGGAACCGGACGGTCCGATGACCACCACCACCTCACCGGCCTCGATTTTATTGGAGACATCCACCAGGGCCTTGACCTCATGGGGAACATAAAATGTCTTGTAAATGCTTATAACATCTATCATTTGGTGGCTGTCCTCCTTTCCAGATACTGGACACACATGGAAAGTGTGAAGGTCATTAACAGATAAAGAATGGCACACAATATCCACAATTCAAAGGTTTGCAGACTTGTGGTGATACCTTCCCGGGTGGCTTTGGTCAATTCCCTTATGGAAATCATGCCCAGCAGGGAAGAATCCTTTATCAGGTTGATGAACTGGCCGGCCAAAGGCGGCAGGATGGTTTTCAATGCCTGGGGAAGAATAATATGAAACATGCACTGAAAATAGGTCATACCTGAAGAACGGGCCGCCTCCACCTGGCCGGGGTGAATGGCCTCGATTCCGGCCCTCACGATCTCCACCACATAGGCCCCTGTAAATACCGACAATGCCATGATGCCGTACCATTCCGCATTAAGCCTGGGAATGCCGTTCATCATCAGGATTTTGTTCATGGTAGTTCCCAGTACAAAATAAAAAATCATGATCTGTACCAGGAGAGGAGACCCCCGAATAACTTCCACATAGGCCATGGCCGACCATTTGAGCACAGGGGTGTTGGAAACCCTTGCCACACCGCCGATGATCCCCAGCAGTATCCCGAAAATAGTGGCAATAAACGAGATCTTCAGGGTCACCCACAGGCCTTTGGCCAGAATACCGGGCTGCCACCCCCCTTCATAGCTGGCAATGATATCCCCGGGAGCCACCATATCTCCCTCGATCCAGTCAAAAGTGCCTTCCGGAACCGTATATGTCCTTTCCCCGGCATCTGTGGTCACGGTAATATCATATTTGTCCTTATTTGCCGCAATGGTGTCTATTTCCCCGTACCCCTCCGCATACAGGGTAATAGTGGACTTGTACATGAAATATTTGGGCACCTTGAACCAGCGCCACTGATAATCCACGGCCACTGTAGCATAGTAAACTGACCCGATGACCATGAACAGGAGCACAAGAAAACCGCCAACAGACAGAAAATAGGCAATGGGATTGCTCAAGCGTTTGATGTTGGATATGTTTTGTTCCATATATTACAGACCTTAAAAAACAGGCCGGCAAAAGAAACCTTCTGCCGGCCCGGATTCATTCAAAGTATCCTGATACAATTGTGACCGATAAGATTAATGGTAAGATTAATTCTGGAGATCTTTCTGCCACTCATCGGACTTGATCCATTTGTCATAGGCTTGCTGCCATCTGCCATCATTTTTATACTGGCGGATGAAGTTGTTCAAAAAATTTAAAAAATCAGGATCCCCTTTTCTAACGGCTATGGCCAGGGGTTCATAGGTAAAGGGTTCCGTTAGGGCAACGGTTTTGCCTTTTCCATGCTGTGCCTGCATGATCTCAATCAGGGGCAGGTCATAAATGAATGCATCAGCATTGCCTTGCACGACTTCCATGGCTGCTTCACTTTCCACTTCAAAACTTTTGTAGGAAGCCCGGGGAATCATCCGTTTAGCAGCTTGCTCACCGGTGGTGCCCAGTTTGGAGCAGATCGTATATTTGGGATCATTCAGGTCTTTATAGGATTTGACCTTTCCTTCATGTTTTTTGTTGAGAAGGATGGCCTGCCCTACGACGATATAGGGATCCGTAAAGTTAACGGCCAGGTTTCTTTCCTGGGTGACGGTCATGCCGGAAATGATAATATCAAACTTGTTGGTGATCAAAGAGGGGAGAATTCCGTCCCATGCGGTATTCACCGGTTCATACTTGACACCCATTGCCCTGGCCAGCTGCTTTCCCATGTCAATGTCAAATCCGATATAATCACCTTTTGTATTGGTCATTTCAAAGGGAAGGTAGCCGGATTCAAATCCCACCCGGATTTTTCCCGCCTTTACAATGGTTTCAAGGGTTGATTTTTGGGCCAGTTCAATGTCGGCACTGAACGCCGGTGCTGAAACAAGAACAAATGCCAGAGCAAACAGGGACACGAATACTTTTTTCATCTTTTCCTCCTGAAAATTTAGGGTTCGGCTTTTTTTACACCTCCGGTACCGGAGATGTACCTCGCAAGCCATCGTTAACTGGGTTGTCAAGCCGTGATTACAGTCAAGTTTTATACTTAGCATAACCAAATTAAATGGCAAGTAATATTTTCTGGATCTGGATATTTGGAAAGATCTGTCATATCATGATGAAATGGTTTGATACCACCAAATGTAGTGCAAATCTGTTATTATTACTGAATTACCAGCGGAAAAATACACCTATGGACAAACAGACCGCCCCCATACAGACCCATGGACTGAAAATACTGACGGTGTCAGATTTCATCGACAAACCTTTGACCCGGATGGTGGAAACCAAAACCCTGGAACCGGTGGACCTCATTATCTCCTGCGGAGACCTGGACCCGGAATACCTGTCTTTTCTGCGGGACCGGCTGGATGCTCCCCTTTTTTATGTCAAGGGCAACCATGATATCCGTTATACCCCCACCAATCCTGTGGGTTGTGAAAACATCCACAAACGGATCATTTCAGTGGGATCATTCACCATCCTGGGCCTGGAAGGATCTATGTGGTATAATGGCGGCGCCAACCAATACACCGAAGCCATGATGAAAAAAAACATATCCAGCCTGTGGTTTTCCCTGTGGCGCAAAGGCCGTATTCACATGGTGGTGACACATGCCCCACCCCGGCATATCCACGACAAAGAAGACCTGTGCCATATGGGATTTGAATGTTTTAACAGGCTGATCAAAAAAAAACTGCCGGATTATTTTGTCCATGGACATGTTCATCAGGCTTTTGAAAACCAGGCAGACAGGATAACACAGGCCAACACCACCCGGGTAATAAATACCTGCGGATATACCCTGATAGAGGTCTAATCATGAAAAACATATTTAAACACCTGTTCTCTTCGGATCCGTCACAGCAGGATGATGCCGACCATGTCAGCTCCTTTAACGAACAGCAGGCCAAAGAAGAAGATGTCCAGTTCATTGACCATGGTATCCAGACCATTGCCCTGGAGAAAATCACCGGCAGCGTGGGCAAATATGCGGATTTTGATTCCAGATTCCGGCCCAAAAAGCATGTTTCCGGAAAACGGTTCACCGACATCAAACAGGCCATGCGCCAGGGCAGAACCATACCGCCGGTAAAGCTGTATCAGATACGCAACCAGTACTATGTGCTGGACGGCAACCACCGGGTAGCTGCTGCCAAGGAACTGGGATGGACAGAAATATCCGCCAAGGTAGTGGAGTTGCTTTCCGGTAAAAACACCATGGAAAACCTGCTGTACATAGAAAAAAAGAAATTTTTCCAAAAAACAGGGCTGCCCCTTGAGATCGATCTCACGGAACTGGGAAAATATAACTACCTGGAACAGCAGATCCGCAGCCACCAGGTGTATCTGGCTTCTTTGTCAGGCAAAGACTGCGATTTTGCAAGAGCCTCCAGGGACTGGTACAACACCATTTATCTGCCCATGACCGCCATAATACAAAACGGGGAACTGATCAAATATTTTCCGGGCAGAACCATTGCAGACCTGTATACCTATATTGCCTATCACCACTGGGATACAAACGCAAACCGGCGGTACGGGATCGGCATTGACCGGCTTATCCCCAAAAGCATGGAAGGGTTCAGGACCGCCATGCTGGAAAAGCAGACCCCGGAATATCCGGAAATGAAACGCACCATCACCGCATTTGTCCTCATTGATACAGATACCACAGCGGAAGTGACCCTGTCTGATAAATTGTTTGCTTTAGAGGAAGTCCAGGAGGTCCATGCGGTCCATGGCAGCATTGATATTCTGGTAAAAGTGACACTCAAACGGGATTTTCTGGCTTCAGATGCAGAAACCATTGCGGAATTTTTAGACCAGCATATCCGGAAAATTGCAGGTATAAAACGCACCCAGACCATGATACCGGGCCGGTCCCTGGTAAAAGAAGGCTTTAATTACTGAGGCAGCTGTCGGGTAACAAGGCGGGTGCGTTCATCAAACTGGGGATACCCTGCCATGGTGGTTTTCAGCTCATGGCCGTAATCAAGATTTGGCCTTTTAGCAAAGCAGTTTTTGATATCAAGCAGCGGATACACCAGGGCCTCATGGAGGATCAGTATCTGTGCCTGTTCCCAGAGACGGATCTGTTTTTTAGGATCAATTTCAGACCGGGCATCATCCAGGAGCTTGTCCACAGCCGTGCAATGGGAAAAATTGGTGTGGGGACTGGTCCCGGTCTCCACAATTGCATCTGAATGAAAAAATCCCCGCAGATAATTATCTGCATTGGGCCTGAGAGAAAAATACAGGACAATGGCATTCTTGTTCTGGCGGATCAATTGGTGGTACCGGGAATGGGATACGATTTTCAAATTCACCATGATATTGATATCTGCCAATGCCTGCTGTAAGATTTCATAGGATGTTTTATAGACCCTTTTTTCTGAACCATACAGGGTCATGGAAAACCCCTCGGCAAAACCGGCCTCTGCCAGAAGCTCTCTGGCCAGAGGGATATCTTTTTTCAGGTTCAGCCCCAGTGCGGTGATTTTGTCATTTTCAATCCCGCCGGGCAGAAAATCCGCACTCATGGGTGCCAGCACCGGTGTCACCAGTTTTGTGGTGGAAGCCGCAAGAAAACGGTCCCGGTCCAGGGCATGGATAATGGCCTTTCTCACCCGGATATCATCCAAAGGTTTAATCGACCTGTTTAAATGAAACATGCCGGTATATCCAGGCCCGAATACATCGATACGGGTCTGGGGCAGTTTTTCCATTTTCTGAATCCAGCCGGGTTCACCCACACCGAGAATCAGATCCATGTCCCCTTTTCTGAAAGCAGTTTCCCGCAAATCATTGTCCGGAATAAAATGCATTTCCACCCCGGCAAGCTGCGGCGTTCCCCGAAAATAGGCGGAATGGGCTTTTAACACACACTTTTCTTTGGGAATATACCGGTCAAACATAAAAGGCCCTGTACCCACAGGGTGCTTTGTAAAAAAATCATATCCCCCTGTCTGGATGGCTTTTCTGCTGACAATATACCCGCCCCGGTGATTGGCGATAATGGGCAGAAAAAACAACGGTGAAACTGGTTTTTCCAGAATAATCTCCAGGGTATAATCATCGTGTTTTTCAAAGGTCATGCCCTTATATTCTTGAAAAATAAGGCTGCCCGCGGTTTCTGCTGTTTTTTTGAGAGAAAAAATAACATCATCTGCGGTCAATTCATAAGCGGGATTAAAGGGGCCGGAGTGAAACATGATGCCTTTTTTCAAATGAATTGTCCAGATCTGCCGCCCATTGTTGATATAAAATCCTGGAATGGATTCAGCAATATCCGGCTCCAGAAGGGACAGGTTTCCCGGGGCATATCTGACCAGACTGTTGAATACCATATCTGCAAAGGTGGCATCCTGGGAGCCCTTTGCAAAATGGGGATCCAGGTGGCTGAGGCCGCTGGTGTGAACGGCAAATTTCAATATCTGGGGGGTTTGCGCACCAGCAGTGCCTGCCTGCAACACCGGCGCACAACCCAGCGTTACCAACCATGCCACTAATAAAAATATACCCCTTTTCACGATACCTGCCTTTGATTTGCCTTTCTTTTATACGAATCACAGGCAGAACCGTCAAGATAAATATAAGGGTCACAAGGGCGTATTGGGCACCATATCCCAGATGCCGCAGGGACATGCCCCTTTGCAGAATCCGCACCCGATGCACTTGTCCGGATCCACCTGGTATTCAAACCCCTCTTTTCCCAGATCAGCCCGCTGAATAGCAGCTTCCGGGCAGATGGCCACACAGATGCCGCAATCTCTGCAGTTTCCGCATGAGGCGCAGTCTGCCCCGCATTCCGTGAGGTCATCGGCAATCTTTCTGGGATCATAATAGGCCAGGTTGATCCGGTTTTTATCCATTACCGGCAAAGGTTCCAGGTCGTCCGCCCTTTTTCCGGAAACCATCTGGTGGATGGTCAGCGCAGCCCGTTTACCCGCACCAATGGCATCTGTGATCAGCCCCGGGCCCACCATATCCCCTATGGCAAACACTTTGGGATCTGATGTCCGGTTGAACCTGTCCACTGCCACAAACCCGTTTTCCACAGACAGGTGATCGCCGACAAAAGCAAGGTCCGGCACATCCCCGATGGCCACCACCACAGTATCGGCAGGCAGCGCCTCCCCTTCCCGGAGGATGACGCTTTCAGGCGTAATTTCTTTGGTGAACACCGGCCACCTGAACCTGGCGCCGCAGGCTTCGGCATCTTCCCGCTCTTTTCCGAAAGCCGCAGGTTTCTGGACATCAATAAGTGTAATATCTTTTGCCCCGAGCCGGTGGGCTTCCGTGGCCAC
>JAABTU010000442.1 GCA_011389715.1 Desulfotignum sp. | reverse complement strand
CCTGACAGGTAAATCATATGCCATCCGGGGCGCACATTTTATGAGCAGGGCTGTTTCCGGCTTTTTTTTCACCAGTTGCGAGTAGGCTTCTGTAAATGCCCGGTCTTTTTTTTCAAGGGCATCCAGCAGATCCTGTTCCTGTTTTTCCATGTCACAAAAGTCGCCTTGATTGCTCCTGGTGAAAAAACAGGCTTCTTTTTCCCGGCGGACAGCCGCCAGGTTAGTTTGAAGCTCTTCGATCTGTCTGAGCAGACTGGTTGTATGGCTGAATGAATCATCAGCATTGGGTGTGTTGGTATGTTCTATCAGTTTGTCGGATAAAAATTCCATCAATGTTCTGGATTTGGCCCGTTCTGCATACACGAACGCCTCTTCCGGCCGATGAAGGGCCAGCAGGCAGTCAATGGCCTTTTCATAGGGCTCGATAACTGTATCCGCATAGGAGATACGAAAGGTTTCCCTTACCAGTCCGCCCCGGATGGTTTCAATGATGTCTATTGATTTTTTATAGGCATTCAATGCCCCTTCAGTATCGTTGAGGGATGCCGCCAGGTGGACACCCAACATGTTCAATGCCTGTGCCTGGTGGGATCTGGATCCGATTTCCCGGTAAATATCGATCGCATCAGTGAAATATTTTTTTGTACGCTGATTTTTTCCTGAAATACGGGACAAAAGGCCCAGGTTGAAAAACGTCAGGGCCTTCAGGCTATTGGCGTCTGTATTTTTTACTATGGATAATGCCCGGGCGAGCAAAGACGTAGCTGTCTCGGCATGCCTGCCTTCAGGAGAGCGCCTTAAAAAGCAAACCGCCATGTTGTTCAGGATCATTACCTCTTGTTGCAGCGCATTGTCTTCTTTAGCTGCCTGCAGGCCTGTTTCCAGTATGTCCATGGCCGAGTCATATGCTTCTTCCTGTATGTACAGGCAGGCAAGGTTGTTGCAGCTTATCGGCAATGAGGTTCTGGCCTGCTCTTTTTCACATAAGGAGACTGCTTTATGGCCATAATCCAGTGCCTGACTGTATTGGCCGATATCCGCGTGTATGCCGCAAAGATTGGTAAGCACCTTGTGCTGGGTTTGCCACTGATCCTCATGCCCTGAAAGTAACGCCAGAGCCCGGTTGTTATAGGTGAGGCTGGTTTCAAAATCGTCCAGTTTCCAGTAGTATGTTCCGAGTCCGTAAAGCGATTTAGCAATGGTATCAATGTCATCCACTTCTCTGGCCAATGTCAGTGCAGTCTGAAATTTTTTTTCCGCGGTTTCCTTATTGCCAAGCTCCCATTCGACCTCACCCAAAAGGTTAAAAAGCAGCGCGGTTGACCGTTTGACCACAAATTCACAGGCTTGATCTAAAAAAACGTCTCCTGTTTCCGGTTTTAATGAATATAAGGAAATGGTTTTGTTTAACAGTTTCCGGGCTTCCATAAACCTGCATTCATCATATAATTTTTTCGCCTTTTGCGGGGTATGGAAAATACTTTTCAGCAAGGCTTCTGCCTGTGCACGAATGGTTTCAGGAAGCAGTTGCAGCAGGTCTGCCAAAACATTTTCATTCAAAAGAATCTGTCTTATTGAATCACCCTGATTCCCAGGCATGGCATGCAGCAAATTGTTAAAGCCGGTATCACTTTTGAGGATAGCTTGTAACTCGCTGGTTGAAAAGAGTTGATCCATGCCGGCAGATCCATATTATTATGTTTTTAAAAAAGATATAGTTCTGGTCAATACCCTTCAAATGTCAGGTTCAATGTGGTGATTGTTTCATCGGCAATGCTGCAGTCGATCGTCCGTTTGCAGGGGAGGGAGTCAATGATCATTGTGGCCTGGCCTAGTGAATCAGTTGTCATTTTCATTGGGGTGTCACACCCATGGCAGGTCAGATCAATGCCTGAAATGAATTCATCTGAATCACGGTTTAAAAATGACAAGGTCATCACCATATGGTCTTTGTTGCTTTGCCTGTGGAAAGACAACTGGACCGAGACGGCCGGGTCATCAATTTCCTTTATTATTTTGACCGGTGACGGTCTTGTAATGTTTTGAGCTGTTCCCCTTACCGCTGAAGGCGCAGGGCCGGCCAGTATGTCACCGGATGTTTTGATAATGTCGATCACATCTTTTGCAACATTGACAACAACCTCAAAAATTGTAGCGGGGGACGTTTGGTCCAGTTTGTTCAGAAGAGTGGTTGTGTTTTGGAAAAGATGGTCGTTTTCAGCTGAATCCATTTCAATGGCATGTGTTTTAAGGGCTTCGATTACCCCTTGCAGGCAGGATTTGCATGAAAGGCAATGTGCTTCAAACCCGGGTATTTTTTCTTCCGGCATTAACCCCAGGATATATTTTCTAAATTCATCTGAAGAAAAAGTGTCA
>JAABTU010000441.1 GCA_011389715.1 Desulfotignum sp. | reverse complement strand
CTTGCCATGGCGGGATACCGGCATGTATCATTTGAGGAGTGTCGGAAATACAATTTTTTGCATTTCCGACACTCCTGTTTTCATCAACCATCTGATAAGGCTGGAAACAGTTGATATAAGGGAGTTTCTGCCAGAAATATGCCCTTGCCGTTTTTTTGACGGGCTGACAAAAAGACCCATACCTTGGGTGGATGAAAAAATATCAGTGGGATCATGTTTCATGAACCTTTTCGAAAAACCTGAAATCACTTGACTGGCAGTGATTTAAGAGTATTTATTCTAAGATCTGTTTTTGAAGGATACCAATAGTATTCAAAACCTGATATGATCAATTAGTTTCGGAATGATGGTTCAATACCAGCAACTCTGGGGAGTAACAAAAATGGATACCTATTTTGCACCTCCACAAAGAGCCGAAGATGAAGAGCTTCGCTTTGAAATAGAGGCCGTGAGTAAAAACCCCGTCGTTTCGGGTCTGCTCAGATCTATAAGCGGTCTCCTTGCCATTTTAGATGGACATCGACAGATAATCGCTCTGAATGATTCTTTTCTAAAGCTACTCGGCATTGATGATCCAAAGGAAGCCCTGGGTTTGAGGCCGGGAGAGGCACTACAATGCATTCACGCAAATCGTGAACCGGCCGGGTGTGGTACAACAGAATACTGTTCAACTTGTGGTGCTGCCATAGCGATTGTTTCCAGCCTTGGGCAGGAAATCCCCTGCGAAAGGGTGTGCGCACTATCCACCAGAAGAGGAGGCGAACTAGTTGATTTGGCACTCCTTGTAAGATCACAGCCGATTACAATCGAAAACCGGCAGTTTCTCCTACTGTTTCTGCAGGATATTACAGTTCAGGAACAAAGAGCTGCACTTGAAAGAACTTTTTACCATGATGTAAATAATATGTTAACCATGCTTGTACAGGCGAGCGACCTGCTTATCCAGGATCAACCTTCAAAACTGGCTCAAACTATCCATCAAGCAGCATATCGTCTTTTACAAGAAGTGGCAATACAGCGGTCTTTGTCTGATGGCTCTGTCAGTAACTACCAGGCAATGTGGGATGATTTTTCAATAGAAGTGATCTTTACAGAACTCAGATCTTTTTTTAAAAACCATCCTGCTTCAAAAGAAAAAAGAATTGAGTATCCCGATGGTTACCCAAATCTATCAATAAAAACAGATATTTCTTTGCTGTTAAGAGTGCTTTGCAATATGATTATCAATGCGATGGAGGCAACAGAAAAAAACGGTGTTGTCCGCATCTGGTCTGAAAATAAAAATGAAAGAATTGATTTTTGTGTGTGGAACTCTCAAAGAATACCGCCGGAAATATCCAAAAGGATATTTCAACGCAATTTTAGCACCAAATCTCAAGCAGGCAGAGGAATAGGGACGTATTCAATGAAATTTTTCGGAGAAAAAATATTAGGGGGAAAAGTGAGTTTTTCTTCTTCAAAAGAAGATGGCACCATTTTCGTACTCTCCCTTCCCTTATTATGATTAATCCAATGTATAACAATTCACGATCTTGAAAAGTATTGAATACCAACACAAATCATGAGGTCTGTGCAGTGCATGACTTGGACTGTGGCAGATAAAATGATGAACTATGTTTTTTTGTGCATGCAGCAAAATTTGGCGATGCAGTCTCTATTAGCAGATAGCTCAGATATTGATCCGCAAGGGAAAATGTCGGGCATGCCAGATTGTTCATTTTCGGTGAATTCCTTTATCTGTGCGGGATAACGGTATGTATCATTTGAGGAGTGTCGGAAATACAAAATTTTGCATTTCCGACACTCCTGTTTTCAGCATCCGCCCCATCAGCGTTTTCATGAGTTTGGCAGCCACCATGGCCGTCCGTCCGGACAGGTCCTGCCGGGGATTGAATTCCACCAGGTCCGCCCCCACGATGAATGAGGCCTTGACCTGTTGCAGCACCTGAAGCATCTCCCTCACGGACAGGCCGCCGGGTTCCCGGTGGGACACCCCCGGGGCAAAGGCCGGGTCCAGGGCATCCATGTCAACGGAAACATACAGAGGCCCGTCAAATGTCAGCGCGGGCGGTCCCTGCCAGTCCTTCATTTCATGGACTTCCACGCCGAACTTTTCTGCCTGCTGCTTCTGGTGACCGGTCATGCACCGGATTCCCACCTGGACCAGGCGGGCCACCCGTCCGGTTTCCATGATCCGGGCGAAGGGGCAGGCATGGGACAGCCGGTCGCTGTCCAGTTCATCGTACAGGTCGGGATGGGCATCGAAATGCAGGATGTTCAGGGGGGCATATTTCCGGCTGACGGCCTGGACCACGGGATAGGTGACGGCATGGTCCCCGCCCAGGCACAGCAGGGGAAGGTTCGGTTCCAGCAGTTCC
>JAABTU010000440.1 GCA_011389715.1 Desulfotignum sp. | reverse complement strand
TATCGTACTCGTAGAAGGCACCTCCGGCAGCGGCAAAAGCGCCACGGTCAGAGAAGCCCTGGAAACAGTGATATTCAGAAACCAGGTTATTCCCACCGTGGACTGGAAGCAGAAAAAAAAAGAAATCATGGCCAGCCACAGCCTGTTTACCAACCTGGAGGATGTGGACCCGGAATTCGCTGTAAAAATTGCTGCAAAGAAAAAACAAAACTTTTACCGCTGGCTGGCAGGCATTCCTTTTTTACGCCGGATATTCAAAAACCGGATCATGGACAATCTCACCCGGTTTGAGGAACGGGGCATAGAGGTGGATGCATCGGTCATCACCCCAAATGATTACCAGACAGCCCTGTCAGGAGAACCGGGAAACTACTTCAAACGGGCCATGGGAAATCCCAAGGTAACCTGTATCCGCCATATTGAAGAGGCCCACTCTGCATTCGGCAAGTCTGAAAGCGGCCCGGGTTCAGGCGGTGGTGCTGAAAAGCAGCAGCGGACCCTCATTGATACCTCCAATATCGTTCTGGACGAAATTATTGACGGCCGGCGGGACTGCTTTGTTATTGCCACCACTGACCAGACCCACCGGTTTGACTCCGCCATCTACCGGCGGTTTGTGGAAAAAGGTGCCATCATTGACATATCCAGATTCTGGATGAACCGGGAAAATCTGAAAAAAATTATTTTTCTGGAAATCAGACGTCACCGGATTCCCACCAGATATACCCCGGAATCGGCAAAACTGGATCCTGCTGCCGACAAGATATACACCATTTTCAAGGAGCGCAGCCTGAAAATCAGCCCTGCCTATGTCAGAAAACTCATTGAATCCATCATCAATCTCCAGGGAGATTTTATCCTAGATTTCTTAGACAACAGCATTCTGATCCGGTCCGCTTTTCAGCTGGTGGCCAAAAATGTGTATGGTGAGCTGTATAACAAGGTTGTGGACCACATGGACAGGAATGTGCAGTGGGATGAATATGTGGGAGATATCAAGGATAAATTTTCAGAAATGGCCAACAACTGTTTTCTTTACGGAATCAGCGAAGACAAGGGCGTGGTGCTCACAGGTCCCCCCGGCAGCGGTAAAACCTTTCTGGTAAGAACCTGGCTTTCCTCCAATACCAAAGTCCATGACATTGCCACTTCCCCGTCTGCACTGCAGGATCCCGTAAGCCCGGTCCACGGCACGGTGGCCAATCTGGAAAAGGTATATGATATCGCCAAAATGATCGCCCCCACTGTGATCTTCTTTGATGAAGGGGATGCCCTGGCTCCCAAGCGCAGCAGCACCGGGGGGCAGCCTTCGGATGTGCTCACCAATAAATTTCTCAACATCATTGACGGAGAAGTGCCCCTGAATCAGGTATTCACGGTACTCACCACCAACCGGCTGGACATACTGGACCCTGCCCTGATCCGGTCCAAACGCCTCAAAACCCTTGAGATATCGGGACATATGCGGCAAAAAGACATCTTTGATATTATTTCAAAACAATTTGAAACCATGTCCCACCGCAGAAAAGTGGATGTAAAACAAATTATAGAAACAGCCCAGGGTATCTGCAACACCCCGGCGGATTACACCTCTTTTACGGAAAAAGCCATTTCCCTGTGCACCACGGAATTCAAAGTGCTGCGCAAACTGCGGCAGCTGACAAACTCTTCCAGAGAAGAAAAATATGAATTCGTTAAATTAAATTTTAAAACAGTTCTGGGTATTCTGGATACGGTCAAGGCCCCGCCCCTGCTTAAATCAAACATTAAAAATGATTTAAAAAATTTTGTGACCCATTATGAACAGATCCTGGAAAATGTGGCCCACATCACCAAAGAAACAGACTATCCGCTGGTGGAGGCCCATCTGAAATCCGCCCGGCGGGAAATTTCTGAAAGCCCGGTGCGCAAGGGTTCTGTGCAGCTCAATGAATTTCTTGAAACCGAACTGAGCAAAGAACCCCAGGTGGGATTCATCATCGGGGTGGGGGCCAGCGAGATGACCGGCATGCTGCTGCCCATTGCCACCAGCCTGACCGGACGGCTGGAACAGTCTCCCATCATCGTGACAGGTGCGGTATCCTCTTCCGCCCCCAATGCGGCCCAGCTGGATATGGCAGTGCAGATGACCCGCCAGTCCGCCCAGGAAGCCCTGACCATGGTGAAAAACTATATCCAGCAGTTATCTCCGGATATCAGTATTCCCTGGTTGTTCGGTGATTTTCTCAAAAAGTATTCCATCCACCACCAGCTTTTATCTGCTTCCTATAACGTAGGGGGGCCGTCTGCCGGATATGCCCTGGCTCTGAACACCCTGTCCGCCGTGCTGCAGACTCCATTGTGCATTGATTTCGGTATCACCGGGGCCCCCTGGACCAAAGGGGTGAGAAAAGATGAA
>JAABTU010000439.1 GCA_011389715.1 Desulfotignum sp. | reverse complement strand
ATTCCCGACACCCCCATTTACTGTACGGCCAACGGCGCGAAATTTCTCAAAGGCCATTATCACCAGGACTGGAATTTTCAGGTGGTCAAAACCGGGGACAAACTCAATATCGGTTCCAAAGACCTGATCTTTATCGAGGCCCCGATGCTCCACTGGCCCGACAGCATGTTCAGCTATCTCACCGGCGACAACATCCTGTTCAGCAACGATGGATTCGGCCAGCACCTGGCCTCGGAGCTGATGTACAATGATCTGGTGGACCAGGGAGAACTGTTCCAGGAAGCCATTAAATATTACGCTAACATCCTGGCCCCTTTCAGTGCCCAGGTCACCCGGAAAATAAAAGAGGTAGTGGGCCTGAACGTACCGGTGGACATGATCTGTCCCAGCCACGGGGTGATCTGGCGCAAAGACCCCATGCAAATTGTGGACACATATGTAAAATGGGCCGATGCCTATGCGGAAAACCAGATTACGCTTATCTACGACACCATGTGGGAGAGTACAAGGAAGATGGCGGAAACCATTGCCAAGGGGGTTCTTTCAGTTGACAGCAGCATCACCGTCAAACTGTTCAATGTCTCCACATCCGACAAGAACGATGTCATCACCGAGATCTTCAAATCCAAAGCGGTTCTGGCCGGATCTCCCACCGTGAACAAGGGCATTTTGTCTTCTCTGGCCGGTTTGTTTGAAGAGGTGATCGGTCTGCGGTTCAAGGGCAAAAGAGCGGCAGCATTCGGATCATACGGATGGAGCGGTGAATCCGTGAAAATGATATCCGACAAACTGGAACAAGGTGGATTTGAACTGTTGAACGAGGGGTTGCGTGAAAAATGGAACCCTGACACCCAGGCGGTGGAAAACTGCTTCAACTTCGGGAAATCCATTGGAGAAGCCCTGAAATCATGACAGCGCCCAAACAGGCATCAGGCCCCCATCCTAAAGGACTTCAGGGACAGGTGATGTGTGTCAACACCATTTTATACTGTGAAAAATGGGCGGACACGGTGGCGTTTTATAAAACCGGACTCCAGCTGCCGGTGACAGTTGCTCAGGACTGGTTTATGGAGTTTCGGCTCACAGACTCCACCTGCCTGAGCATTGCCGACGCCGGCCGGACCACCAAAAATTCCAGCCGGGGACAAGGCCATCTTATCACGTTTCAGGTCCGTGATCTGGCAGAGACCCGGACCTGGCTGTGCCGTGCAGGCCTGGCGCCCACCCCCATTGAAACCCACCCTTGGGAGGCAAACGTGATGTATCTTGATGACCCTGAAGGAAACCGGCTGGAATTCTGGTGTTTAGTGGATGTGGACCAAGATGATATATAACTGAAACACAAACTCCGCTATCAGGTAATTTTCAAGAGCCTTGATTGGGCAATTTCAGGTACGACACAATAATTTTCAGCAAGCGCTTTTTTGTTTTTTCATCAGATCGGCGGCGCTATTGTCACAATGATTCTCATTTTCGTATCCGCCTCGACTCCATGGGGTTCCCTGATCTCCGATATTAGAATATTCCCTTCCTCTGCAGGGATTTTTGCATCGTTTTCCCCAAGAAACCATCCTTTTCCCTCCAGCACCTGAATGGACAGCTCACCGTCCAGATCATGAGAATGGACCGGAAAAACCACCCCGGCATCCAGATTGAAATTGATAATTTTGAAATGCTCGGATGTTTCGACCAGAAAGAACCGGTTCATGACGCCCGGTTTGAATTCATTGGTTTCACTGAGCTTGATCACTTGCATTTTCTATCTCCTTGTTTTTCTATGGGACCCTGGCCGAGATGTGTCAGATGATATTCTCCATTACAGGCCTTTGGCCTCTTCAGACAGCAGCTGTTCCTGGATACCGAACGGATCTGTAAATTCCTGTTCCGGCCTGAAATTCAGTTTTGCCTTGCCCCGGTTGTTCAATGTCTCTCCTAAATCCAGGGCCACTTCCAGGCCCGGATCCATCCCTGCGCCCGCCAGCAGCTGCCGCAGCAGGGCCTCGCTTTTACCGGCAAAGGCAATGGAGTCCCCGAGCACCCGACCGGCTTCCGCGGCGTTGTGAAAGCCCACCGAATTTTCCGCATTGATGAATACGATGCGCAGAAATGCCTGCATATAAAGGTCTTTGGCTTCCTGGTAGACTGTCTTGTCCACGGCCGCGCCTTTTGCCCGGGCCTGGTGCAGGGTTTCAAACAGCCTGGCGCAGGTGGCGGTGCCGTAACCGGCCCTGAGAATCAGGGATGTTGTCCGGTCCTGGGTATGAAAAATCTGATCGGTCAGCCATTCTTTGGACTGGGTATGGCACTGGGCACAGGCCCTGAGGTCCGCTTTTAACGGACTGGTGACATCATGGTCCGAGATTTTGTAGCTTCCGGACCGGGTATACGGCATATGGCAGTCGGCACAGGC
>JAABTU010000438.1 GCA_011389715.1 Desulfotignum sp. | reverse complement strand
TTCCTCCCAGGGAATGACGGCAAAAGCGGGCTTGCCACCGTATTCAATGATTTGTGTTTCAGTATGTTCGATCATCACGCTTTTTCACCTCTTGAATTTCAATTATTTTAAGGGTTTCTTTGTTGTCAAAAAACACCCTGTACCGGGCGATGCGCAGCCGGTAACCATATTTGTGGTTTGTCAGGTTTATAATATTAAGGTCGTCACATGCTGGAAATTCCTTCAACCTTGAGACACTGTCAAGAATTTTGACCCTGTAATTTTTCGGAATTTTTTTCAGTTGCTTTCTGGCTCTGTTTTTCCATGTGATTGTTTTCATGAACATATATTATAATATGCTATGCCATCGCGTCAACATAAAATCATAAAATGTTATAATGATAGCTAACAAAGGATGACCCGATGAAGTTTACCCTAAACTACGGGATTGACGACGGCTGGTATATCGACAAGCTGAAAAGAAGTCTTCTGTTCAGGTCAGGGTGGCTGTCAGTCCCTGATCCGCTGCCTCAACGCCCGGATGATGCCGGAGCAAGTCTGGTTGGCATCCGCCACCATGGCCACATCCGCCAGTTTCATCATGGTGGCGTTGGGGTTTTTGTTCACTGCCACGATGAACCTTGCATCGGCCAGGGCAGCTGTGTGCTGGATAGCCCCGCCCAGATGCCCGGGAACCTGGAGCCCGAAATAGTGCAGTGGTGTCATCTTTTCCATGAGATCTTCCGGAAATCCCGGTCCTTTGTCCATTTCCGCGGCCCTTGGCCGGATCTCGTTTTCCGCAAATTCCTGCACGGTCTTGCGGATGAGCTGGTGTTTCATGCAGGGATTAAAATCCATACCGGTTCCTTTGCTGGGGGGTTCCAGAAAAATTAGGCCCGTGGGCGGCTTCAAGGATGTTCCGGTAGTCGGCCGGGCCCAGATCCCTGGGATTGGATGCATTGGAATTATTTTTAAAAGACATGTCGGCAATCAATGGAAACTGGTCAGATCCGATATTCAGATCCTTGAACGTTGGAATCTCAAGGGCCTTTGACAGGTCTTTGATTTTCTGGATGAAAATTTGGGCTGCCTGGTCATCGGATGCGGCATCAATGCCGGTGGTCCGGGCCAGGGCTGCCATTTTCCGTGTGCAGGCCGGCAGATTGTAATCCAGGACATGGGGAAGAAACATCGCATTGGCCACCCCGTGGGGAATATCATACAAAGCACCGATGGACTCGGAGATACAATGCACCGCCGTGACATCGGCATTGCCGAATGCCAGGCCCGCCACCATGGAGCCGTACATGAGATCTTCTCTTTGCCGGGCATTGGCCTGGATATCGGCAAAGGCCTTTTCAATGGATCCCAGAATCAGTCCCACCGCCTTTACTGCATGGGTATCGGTGATCAGGGTGGCAGGATTTGCCAGATAGGCCTCCACAGCATGGGTCAACGCATCCAGGCCGGTGGCCGCAATCATGGGCTTCGGAAGTGTAATGATAAGATCCGGATCCACTATGGATACAGCAGGATACAGCTTCGAGCCCTTGATGCTCATCTTGAATTTGCGGTCCACATCGGTTATCACCGATACCCAGGTGACCTCTGATCCGGTACCGCAGGTAGTGGGAATGGCCACAAACGGCAGGGGATCGGTACGTATTTTGCTTTGCCTTCATAATCCTGGATATTTCCCGGGTTGGTGGCCAGCAGGGCCAGGGCTTTTCCCGCATCCAGAGGACTGCCGCCCCCCACGCCGATCACAAGATCCGGCTTTTGCTGCCGCAGTTCTGCAGCGATGTTGTTGACGGTATCGGATTTGGGGTTTGCCTCTATGTCATCATATACCGGCATCTTTCCCAGTTGGTCCAGCACCGGCGCCAGAAGACCGGCTTGAACCACGCCCCTGTCCGTCACCAGGACCGGATTTTTTGCCGTAATAACCGTTGAAAGCTTATGGATCTGTCCTGGTCCGAAATACAGCCGTGAAGGCATGTGATACTGCATGGTATCCTCCCTGAATCAAATACACAGGCAAAACAAAACCGGGGGGCCGGCTTTGTTTTGCCTGTGCTTTTCTGTATTGTGTTTACGCAATTTTCGGACTTCAGCGATGATGAACAGGGTCAGCCTACTCCGAAAGTTGAGGTGTTTATCTTTTGTGTTTTTGTCCGACTGTGTCTGTCTTTCAGGCAAGGTGTTCTGCCACCAGTTCGGCAATATCTCTGGTTTTTACCTGTTCATCCTTGTCCAGTTCCTTCATACCGTCCTCGATCATGGTCAGGCAGAACGGGCAGCCTACTGCCACGGTTTCCGCTTTTTCATCCACGATCTCTTTTGAGCGCTCCACATTGATGCGGGTGCCGATGGTTTCCTCCATCCACATACGGCCCCCGCCGGCACCGCAGCAGAAACTTTCCGAACCGTGGCGGGGCAGCTCG
>JAABTU010000437.1 GCA_011389715.1 Desulfotignum sp. | reverse complement strand
ACGGACGGTGATCCATTACCTGGACAGTATCGGCCTGGCAGAAGAGCGCATCAGCAAATTTGCCGCCATCTCAAAAACCGTTGCCAGCCGGAAAAACTATTTTCCCGAATCTGCACGGGTTGACGTGATTTATCCGCCGTCCAACCTGGAAACCTTTGCCTGTGCAAAAGATGAGTATCTGTTCACCGTCAGCCGCCTGGACAGTCCCAAGCGCATCAGCCTGCTTATCGAGGCCATGGCCCATGTCAAGGCGGATATCCGCCTGAAAATCGCCGGCACCGGACCGGATGAAGACCGTCTGCGAAAAATGGCAGTCAATGACCCCCGGATCGAATTTCTCGGATTTGTCAAGGATCACCGGATCATCGACCTGTATGCCGATGCCCTGGCCGTCCCTTATGTTCCCTATGACGAGGATTACGGGCTGGTGACCATCGAGGCCATGATGAGCGGCAAACCGGTATTGACCACCAGCGATGCAGGCGGCCCCACGGAATTTGTCACAAACGGAAAAACCGGTTTCTGTGTGCCCCCGGATGCCCGTGCCCTGGCTGAAAAAATCGATTATATGTGCAGCCGCCGGGATGACTGCAGACAGATGGGGCAGAACGGATTGCAACTGGTGCGCAGCATCACCTGGGAAAATGCGGTATCTTGCCTTCTGGGACAACCTGAGACAAGAACCGGGCCGGTTTTTTCTTTCCAAAAGCGCAAAAAACTGACCGTGGCAGCCACTTTTCCCATATATCCGCCCCGCGGAGGCGGACAGTCCCGGGTGTTCAATTTGTACCGGCATCTGGCAAAATGGTGGGATATCGAGATTGTAAGTTTTACCAATCCTGCAGATGCGCCGTTCAAAGAAGAAATTGCACCGGGGCTCAAAGAAATACGGATTCCCAAAACAAACGCCCATGATGCACAGGAAAACACACTCAGCCGGGCAGCCGGCCAGGTGCCGGTAACAGATGTGGCCATGCCCCGGTTGTACGCGCTTACCCCGGATTATGTACAGGCTTTGCACGCTTCTGCACAAAAGGCGGATGTGCTGGTGGCCTGCCATCCGTATCTGGTGGATGCGCTTGCAGCAGCCTGCGGGCCGGATAAGCCTTTGTGGTATGAAGCCCAGGATGTGGAAATCGATCTGAAAAAAAAGATACTTTCCGATTCTGTGACAGCACAGACATTGCTGGAGCAAACCCGGGCTGTTGAACGCCGCTGCTGGCAAGAGGCACAGCTTGTTTTTGCCTGCTCCCGGGATGACCTTGACCGCCTGGCACAGGTCTACGGGGGTACCGGGGCTGTGCTGCTTGAAGTGCCCAACGGGGTCTGTCCGGGGGAGGTTTCGTTCACCCGGGCTGACCGCCGGCAGGCGTTGAAGAAAAAACTGGGACTGGCTGAAACCAGGGTCGTGGTATTCATGGGAAGCTGGCATGGCCCGAACCTGGAAGCGGTTGCGCACATCATGGGGTTTGCCCGCCGGTTACCGGCGGTGTATTTTCTGATCATGGGCAGCTGCGGACTGGCCTTTGGCAACCATGCCCTGCCCCCCAATATGGGCCTGGCCGGTGTGGTGGAAGATGATATCAAAGCAGGCATTCTTTCCATGGCTGATGCTGCTGTCAACCCCATGACCAGCGGATCGGGAACCAATCTGAAAATGCTGGAATATTTTGCAGCGGGCGTGCCTGTGATATCCACCCCTTTCGGGACCAGGGGACTGGGGTGTGAACCTGGAAAAGAACTTCTGGTCGCTGATATCGCAGCATTTCCCGACACCATCACGGATTTTTTTGCCCTGCCTGGCAAAACGGTGCAGCAAATGGTGGATTTTTCCCATACCCTTGTTGTTGAAAAATTCGACTGGTCTGTTATTGCCGAAAAAATGCACGCGCAAATCAGCAGCCATTTTTCATAAAGCCGGCCGGACTACAACGCATCCACAATCTCTCCTTGCAGCTTGTAAAAGGCAAAGATCCCCAGGAGGGCGAAAAAAACACCCAAAAGTCCGGGATACAGCAGACTTGTCCAGTCAGGCACCGCCTGTTCCAGAAAAATACCCTGGTAGGCCTGGATCAGCGGAAACAGAGGGTTCCAGCACAAAAGATCCCCCACCCAGTCCGGCAGGGTGGCGGGAATATATACAATGGGGGTGAGCCAGAACCAGAACTGCAGCAGCACCTGGACTGCCTGCTGCACATCCCGGTAAAACACGTTGATACAGGCCAGAAACATGCCCAGACCCATGGTGAACACCACCTGGACCGCCAGGACAGGGAGGACCGCCAGGACCACCCATCCGGGAAAAACCCGGGCAATGATGAGAAAACACGAAAAAAGCGACATGGTCACCGCAAAATTGAGCAGAGAAGATACCATGACAATAATGGGCAGACAGAGATTGGGAAAATAGATTTTTTTGAGCAGGTTGG
>JAABTU010000436.1 GCA_011389715.1 Desulfotignum sp. | reverse complement strand
ATCCGTATACAGGTGGTGACGGGCAAGCGGTTTCTGGAAGTGATCCGCATGGTATTGTCCCAGTCCTTTGACCTGGTAATCAAGCCGGCTGAGAATCCGGACTGGGTGGATCGGCTGTTCGGCAGTGATGATATGCATCTGCTTCGGAAATGTCCCTGTCCGGTATGGCTGATAAAGCCGTCTGATAAAATCCGGTTCAATACCGTTCTTGCGGCTGTTGATATTGATCTGCTCAATCCGTTGCCCACAAACCAGAATCTCAACCAAACCATTCTGGAACTGGCCGGGTCCATTGCCCTGGCCGACAATGCGTCCCTGCACCTTGCCCACGCCTGGGACACTTCTGCGGAACAGACCTTTCTGTCACAAAAGGGAATTTCAGCCGAAAGTGTGGACGCGTATGTTGGGGAAAAAAAGACGATGCACGAAAATGGCCTGTCCAACCTGGGGATTGCATTGAAAGAGTGGACCAAAACCAGTGCCCTTAAAACGATTGCCCCCCGACTTCATCTGATCCAGGGACCGGCCAAAAAAATGATCCCTCAACTGGCCAATGATCTGCCCGCAGATCTGGTGGTCATGGGAACCATTGCCCGTGGGGGTATTCCAGGTTTTATCATCGGCAACACGGCAGAGGCTGTTTTTTATCAGCTGATATGCTCCGTCCTTGCCGTCAAGCCCCCTGGATTTAAATCACCGGTCAAATTGGGGTGATATTTCAAAACGGATTTAAATTGGGACGTAATGATTGCCCACTCAATGATAATCCGCTAAATGAGTTTTCGTGGCCCCTATAAATTACGGATACCAATGCAATGTAAAAGCAGTAACAATAAAAAGGGCGTACTCATGTTTTATAGTGAGCTGAAGTGGAAGTTAACCAGATAGTGGATGCGTATGACTGGGATTTCTGTCAGATCCAGTATAATTATCTTGACCGTAAAAACCAGGCTGGAACAAAAGGGTTGAAATATGCGGCATCTAAAGATTTGGGAGTGATCATAATGGAACCATTGCGCGGTGGTCTTCTGGGCAGAAAGCCGTCGCCTGCTGTCTTCGCTGTCTGGCAGGAAGCCGATATTCAAAGAACACCTGCTGAATGGGCTTTGCGGTGGATAATGGCAGATGCTTCACATGCGCAAACATGAAAAATAGGACACAAGCGCTATTTCTTCAATGATACCGATACAATTCAAAACCTGAAGTGGTCTATTTTTTTTGGGGAGCAAAACAATGTCTTTGGTAAGCAGGTGGGTGGAGCTGGTTTATAAAGTAGCTACGGGAGATTGGAAAGCGAAGGTCATCCTTGCCCCAATTGTCGGGACCCTTTATCTTTCTGTGATTGCCTTTTTTGTCTTTCTGTCTCTTGCTGTTGACCAATGGCTGAGTTTCCCCAGAGTAACCTCCGCCTTAAGCTTGGTCATCGGGTCGTTTTTTATTATATGTGGTATATTTCTCACGCTCGTTTCAACCGCCTTCTTTTTCAGGGCGCGGGGGACACCGGTTCCTGTCAACCCCCCGCCAACGCTTGTAACAACCGGCCCATACAGATTTGTTCGCAACCCCATGCTTTCCGGCATTTTCATACAGCTTTTCGGCCTTGGCATTGCTTTGGGTTCATTGTCATTGACGCTGATCTTTACGCCACTATTTGTCATCATTAACGTGTGGGAGTTGAAGACGGTCGAAGAACCAGAATTGTTAAAAAGATTGGGAGAACCTTATGCGGAATACAAGAAACAGGTACCGATGTTTTTCCCATGGCAAAAATAAGGGTGGTCTTATATTCCCTGAACTGGCTTTTAAAGTTGAATGCCCCGATAAAAGGTGTTATGAAGAATCTGATGACACCGGCCACAACCGTTAACCGATTCAAACGGCACTTAACAGGAGATCTACCCCATGGAAAAGTCAAATACCCTGAATATACTCAAAAACGCCTTTCTGATGGAGCGTCAGGGCAAAAGCCTGTATGAGACAGCCCGGGACAAGGCGGATGATGAGACCGTCAAAAATTTTTTTGACGACCTGGCAAACGAAGAGGCCCAGCACATGAACATGCTGGAGGCCCAGTTCAAATCCATCATGCAAAGCGGCAAATTTGCGGCCGGCAGGTATGAAACTGACGGGGCTGGGGACACCCCGCCGGCCATTCTCACTCAGGACCTGGCGGACAAAATCAATGCCGCCGGGTTTGAGGCGACAGCCATTACAGCGGCGGTGGGTTTTGAACAAAAAGCGGTCAAACTTTATGGGGAGCGGGCTGAAACCACCACGGATCCGGAGGAAAAAAAGCTTTACCAGTGGTTGTCTGCCTGGGAACAGACCCATCTGAAAAAGCTGCTGACCCTCCAGGAAGATCTGAATCAGCGGATCTGGGAAGACAACAGTTTCTGGCCATTTTAATCCATTATAAAAATCCAATGAAAAGTTTCAAA
>JAABTU010000435.1 GCA_011389715.1 Desulfotignum sp. | reverse complement strand
ACTTTGAACAGGATCTTGCCGATGGATTTGCGGTCCAGGTCTTTCGGGTCTACCGGATGTCCATGGTTATCCTGGGCACGGACCAGACCGGCCACCAGCAGAACCTGGAGTCCGCCGTCCACCGCATCCCGGGACCACCCGTAAGGTGGGGATTCAAAATTCTTTCGGATATCAGTCCCGTTTTTGCCCCCGGCAATATATCCCAGGATGGCCTTGCATACCGGATTTTTGGAAGGGTCACCATCATCTCCGACAGCTTTCAAAGCATCAGGAGCCCCTGTCCGGGCTTTTTCATACACCTTGGCCCATCCTGGATGATCAGCCATGGCAAACTGGGGATAGAGTCGCTGCAGGGCATTATCAGATGCCTCCAGGATCATTTCCTGCAAACGGTTTCCCATGATTTCATTGCCGCCCCCCTGGAATACCCGTGCTCCGGAAAAGGCATCGCCCAGCAGTTCACGGATTTTGCCTTCAGCGGTCTGCCGGGTGGTTTCCATGGCGGACCGGGCTTCAGTACATTCGGGTGTATTGGGAATGCCCCGTTTTTCCAATGTGGCGGCAGCTGCTTTGCAGTTGATCAGATGATGGCGCAGATCATCGGCAGACCGCTTTGGAATGTAAACAAAAACTGTTGGGGACTGGTTGCCTGCCTGCCTGGCATCGGCCCGTATGGTATTTTCATCAATGCCCCAGCCGTTTCTGACCCAGACACAGATCCGCTGATCCGCATCTGCAGGCAGGTCTGCATCAAACACCGGAGAGATCTCCCGGGACACCTTTGCATTGCCCTGGGTGAGAACGAGTTTGCCTACTATTTCACCAAATTTCTTGCGGATACGGTCATCACGCTCCGCTTCGATGCGGTGAATCTCATTGGACAGAGCAGACCGCTGGCTTAAAAACTCATCGCTCCAGGCTGCGCTTTCTTCGGTCTGGATACGGTATTCATCTCCGACCTTCATCAAAAGGCCACTGTTGTCCAAAAGCTTTGGCAGCCGGCTGCGCAGGTCGCTGGAGCCATGGGGCAGGTTCTGCACCATCAGGTCTGCCAGGGTGTCGATGGTGGCCCGGATGCCGATGTCCTGATGACCGGCAGCCAGCTTGTTGATCAGAAACACCAGGCCGCATGCCCGTCCCAGCAGCTGTTCTTCTTTTGATCCTTTTCGCCATTTCATGGTCTTTTCATGCACTTTTCTGGGAAGGATGCGAGATTGTAAAAGCTTGTCCGCTGAATCAAAGTACAGATAATCTGCCGGCACGACATAGCCCAGGGGTTCATCCAGATTGGTCTGGATCACCTTGTGAATCATACTGAGCTGGTTGCGCAGCTGGCTGTCCGTACCGGTCTGATCCAGCACCCGCAATGTATTCTCCCAGAAACGGCGGCGCACCGGGAGTATGGGATAATCCTGGGAAAACCAGGGGATGTCATCCTGCTGGTGGCCGATGGTGGTGCCGGACAGGTGCCGGGAGATCTCTCCCAGATTTGTCTCCATGACCTTGGCGACAGGGGCTGCTGCATCCGCTTTTTTGGCAAGGATCACCTTGCGGATCACCGCATCCACATCTGCATCGGACAGTTCCACACGGATGGTGAACCGGCCTTCCAGTCGTTTCAGGTTGCTGGTGCCGGTCACAGCAGTCTGACCGGTGCCGATAAACAGCAGTTTCCCACCAATATTTTTACAACAGGCTTCCACGGTTTCCTGGACATCCATGGACCGTTGGCTGTCTTCACTGATGTATTGCTGCACCTCATCCAGAACGATCAGAGTCAATGGAAATGTACCGTCTTGGGTCAAAGCCATACGGATGGCCTTGATCATCTCATCGATGGAAATATCCTGGACATACGGGTAGAGGTTGTTAAGGGTGTCAACGCATGCGGCAGGTGATGTGAACAGACCGGGTTTGGCCGCTGCCAGGGCTGCATGCAGACCTTCAGCCACGTAAAAGTTGTCCAGTTCCTCCTCCCAGTCAAACCCGTTGTTTATCACATGCTGTTTGACCTGGTCATGGCTGCCTTCGGCCTGGAGCCACATCAGAAAGCGGGCCACCGGATACTGCCCTGGGAGCCCTGCAGACTTAAAAATGATCCGCAGCAGGGCCAGGCGCACACTGCCGCTGGCCCCGGCACCCAGGGTACCGGATGCGGCATGCAGACCGCCATGGCGTTTTGCCATTGTGCTCAATTCTTTGAAATGGTCTTTTATGTTCTGGGGCAGGCCGGCAATACCCCGGGCTGTTGCGCCATCAGGAAAAACGGTATCCACCCACAAGGCCCTGAGCATCTTGACCAGGTGAGATTTGCCCGATCCATAAAACCCGCTGACCCAGACTGCCGGCTGCTGGGCCTGGTTGATATTTTTGAGAAAGGTTTCCAGGATATCTTCCATGCCTTTGCCATACTGCCCGTCACAGACAAAGGTGTCCAGTTCATA